>CAYUNZ010000001.1:0-44307 GCA_964446205.1 uncultured Desulfohalobiaceae bacterium
ACTCACAGTAGCAGCACTGCGATTGGGTTTGCTAAAGGTCATAATTTTCCTCCTTAACAGATATCATTCAATATGAAGTTCAACCTCAACCACCTCTTGATCAGCCTAGACAAATAAAAAAGTCAAGACCTTCAAACTCGTAATGGCAAACTTATTATATAAGCAAAATACGTTCCAACATCACACCTAAAGAAATATATAAGGCATTACCCCAAAATTATATATAAAAAAATATAACCCCAAAAGCACCAAACGATACAAGTTTGTACCTTCTTAAGTAATATTTATCTATAGATTCAAGCTTAAACCAGAAATTCAGATTTGCCTATACTCCAGCATACCATCTTGATGCTCTTATCTCATCACCCCTGCTTAAAGCTAAACAAGGCTAACAGACATCATGATACAATATTGTTTCTTTAGTCTATTGGGTTCAAATTTTTTGATCCAAACAGTATAAACTGTGCCTGTTGAAACAAGAACCTCCCTTTAGTCCAATGGAAAATCTCGAAATAAAGTCCTGCGACTTTGTTGTGGCAAAATAAAAAATAACGTACATACCTTCCTGTTTTTGAGCACATCATTAGCCCACATATTTATTATTATAAATATAAACAATAAAAAATCTCTTACCAAAATTTCCACCAGGCTGCTCTCTGGTCACTGTGACGCCACTCCCAAGGTGGTATGGGATCCTTTTCTGACCAGATCCCCTTTCCTTCTCTTCTGGCTATTGTCTCCGCCTTGTAGAGTTTTTGGCAATATCTTTGCTGCTTACAATAATGGTCATAAACCCAAGCAAATCCATTAGCTACAAGACAACGATTGAGATCTCTATCATTAACCCTTATTTTGCCTACTATCCGGTTATATTGATCCCTATCTACAGCCTTAACCTTGACCTTGCGAAAAAGGCAATTCTTGACCATGTAGACCCTGGCCCACCAACCATTGTTTTGCTCTTTCTCCGGACAATCTATCCCATATAGACGGATTGTTCTGAGGCGAAAATGCTCTCCAATGACTTTAATCGTATCTCCATCAATTACCCAATAGACCAGACCTGAAAAATTGACACTATTTCCAAGACAAGGAGAACTAACAGGGAAACAACAAAAAATAAAAAGTAGGGTTATGATTTTCTTCATTATTAAAAATCTCAGACAGTTTACAGCTATTAATTAAAGACCAGATAAAAATTTATTCTCCAGAACCCTTGATTTTCAATGCATATTATGTTTAATTTGCAGAATATTCTTGCATTAGAAAGAACTGAGCTTATGAAATTTTACTCGACTTATTACACATCCCCGTTGGGAACAATACATATTCAAGCAACACAAGAGGCTGTCTGCTCTTTAAAGTTTGTCAAATACGTAAACAGCAACTCACCTGACCTACCTGATATATTGAGATATTGCCTGTATGAAATAGATGAATACTTTAAAGGGAACCTAAAAAGATTCTCTGTCCCTATTACAATGAATGGTACCTACTTTCAGCTAGCTGTCTGGAAAAGCTTGCAAACATTACCGTATGGGAAGACTTTATCATACCGAGATATTGCTGATTATATACAAAAACCTAACGCTTACCGCGCTGTAGGACATGCTAACAAAAAAAATCCCTTACCCATAATCATACCCTGTCATCGAGTCGTTGGCAAAAACGGACATCTGACTGGATACAACAAAGGCCTGTGGCGTAAGAAATGGCTTATTGAACATGAAAAGGAGTATGTAGGCCAAAGAACAAACCCAGTCAAAAAAACAGATTGAATGCGGAATTTAACTGGGTGAGATTAGAAACTCTAAGATTGAAAACGTAAGTTCAAAAGAAAGCTTCTTTTTCAAGGACTAAACTAAGACATAGCTATTATAGTTAGGCAAATATATTATTCCATTTGGCATTTATCCAAAAGAGGACGTGGAATAATGAGTGTTATTGTCTTAAATGCAGATTATACGTACCTTCATAACATTAGCTGGCAAAGAGCCATCAATCTAATTATGAAGGGGAAAGTTGAGGTCTTGAAAAATACCTCAAAGGTGATCTATGGTATAAACAGAGCTATAAATATACCGCTTATTGTTCGATTAATCAAATTCGTCCGCCGTTTTTACAAGAAAAAAATCCCCTTACACAAAAACAACATCTTTATAAGAGATGAATTCCTTTGTCAGTACTGTGGATCTGCCTGTAACAAAAATCCGACCATTGATCACATTGTTCCCAAATCTAGAGGAGGAGACCATAGTTGGGTAAACATTGTCACCGCGTGTAACAAATGTAATCAAAAAAAAGGCAACAAAACGCCAAATGAAGCCAAAATGCACCTTATCAAGCCCCCTGTTCGCCCAACCATAAATGAGTTTGCTCAAAAGAAGATTAAGTGCTTAGGGATCAAAAAATTTATTGACGAACTATTTGAAATAGGCAACCATACCTCCTGATCACTTTCAAAGACTATCCCTGTAAGAAAAAGATAGAGACTATAGTCAAAATTAGACCCAAAATACCCCATTTGGTAATATGTTCTTTATAGATAAATAAGGATAGGACTACAGCGACCACAAAATGCATGCCAACAATTGAGGCCACTATTGATAAAGGCCCAGTTGCCAACGCTTCCAGAAAAAGATAAAATCCCGCCAGGTTCAAGAAACCCATTGTTACTCCCACAACTATGGACTTTAGCGCATTTCCGGAGTTTCTCTGGCTCGAGGAAAACATAACAGAGGAGAAAATAAAGCTGAATCCAGTTGAACAGATATAGGTCAAAGCGATAAAAGCCAATTTATTGCTATACAGAGCTGCCAATTTAGAGGAGATGGCCGATAAGGCCCCGGCCAACATAGCTATAAACACTAGTAAAAATCCTCTATAATCAATATAGTCGGTTTGGCCATTATCAGCTACTTGTCTTGATAAGACAAACAAGGCTATTAAAGAAAAAAATACACCAACCCATTGTCTAAGCACCAAATCATCACCAAAAAAGAAGATGGAAAAAATAACCACCAAAACGATATTTAACCTGATGAAGGGGTAGGTCAATGCGGCTGGCAAGTGTTTTAAGGCCTGAATATGGGCCAGGGTAGCTATAACAAAGGTCAGACTATTAAAAAGGGCAATAGCTGCAAGTATCCAAAAGGAACAGATTTTTGGTTGGCCCAAAACAAAGGAAATGGAGCTCAAAACAGCCACTGTACCCATAAAAAAGAAAGTAGTTAGTGTTGTACTACAGCCCATATTAGCAGCCACTTTATACAGAAACCTCTGGCCACCAATAAGGATCAAGGCAGCCAGTGAAAGGACATACCAATCATTCATTATCAACTCGTTTGATTGTCTTATGATAAAAATTCTTGCCTTTGGAAACAGTCTAATTGCTGGATACGGCCTCCCCAAAAGAACATCCTTTGCAGATCAACTCCAAAACAGGCTAAATACCCAAGGGATAGATACCTGGGTTATCAATGCTGGACTTTCCGGTGACACTTCCATCGGAGGCTGTTACCGTATCGATGAGCACCTCAAAACCTCTCCGGATCTGGTAATTGTAGAATTTGGGACAAACGACCTCCTACTTGGATACGATCCAGATGAAATATTGGAAAATTTGGAGCTAATTATCCAAAAGTGTTTATCAAAAGGTTCTGAAGTCCTCCTAGCTGGTATCCGTATACCAATAAGACTACCACAAGACTACGCAGAGAGATTCTATGCTATCTACCCTGAATTGGCCCATAAATACCAGATAGCTTTATATCCTGACTTCCTGGCCGGAATTGGTAGCAATCAGGAAATGAGCCTTGCTGACGGTCTCCACCCCAACGTTAGGGGAGTAGCCTTTATGGTTGACAATTTTTTACCTTATTTAATGAATATAGTTATCTGATTCTTAATAGAAAACAGTCATTACCCTGATAAAAAGGTCAAAGCTATGAAAACAGCCCTTTTTGGTTTCGCCGGTACTGGAAAAACTGAACTATTCCGAGCTTTAGCCGAACCAGATAAGAATATCACTGACCAGGCCATTGTCAAAGTCCCTGAACCACGGTTAACCCCCTTGGTCGAACTATTCCACCCCAAAAAGGTAACTTATACTGAAATCGAATATCTGGATATACCTGGAGGAGAGGAAAAAAAACAAGGCCTGGGTCAAAGAGTGGTCAATGCTATACGTCCTTACGAATGTCTTTTGGCTGTTCTGGATGCTTTCTCCGGGCTTTCCTCCCCAGAAGAACAGCAAAGAGAGATCGAGACCGATTTGGTTATTAATGACCTCTCAGTTGTAGAAAAGAGATTGGAAAGGCTGCAAAACGACAAAAAAAAAGCCAAAAATTTGGCCAACCCACGTGAAGAATCCTTACTCCATGAGATCAAAGAAGAACTAGATCAGGGATATCCATTGCGGAAAAAGGAAAAACTCCAAGTCATACCAGAACTAAAAGGATTTGGATTCCTTTCAGCCAAGCCCATTATATATGTTTGGAACACACCGGAAGACGGAATTTATTCACAATCACTGCCGGAAAATAATCAAACCGAAGGCCACATTGCTCTATCGGCCAAATTTGAAAGAGAACTGACCGAACTAGACAACCCTGAGGATGTAGGCACCTTTTTGAATGACCTCGGACTAGTTCAACCAGCCAGAGAGACAATTATCACAAAAACATACGACTTGCTTGGTCTGATCACCTTTCTTACAGCCGGTGAAAAAGAAGTCCGTGCCTGGGCCATTCCCAAAGGGAACACAGCCCAAGAGGCTGCCGGAGCTATCCATTCGGATATTCAAAAGGGGTTCATTCGGGCTGAAGTCCTTAGCTGGAATGACTTTGACAACTGCAGAAGCTTTAAGAAAGCTAAAGAAAAGGGGGTCTTGAGGCTTGAAGGTAAAGACTATATTGTCCAAGATGGGGATATTATAACCTTTCGTTTTAATGTATAGTCCCGACCTTTTTGGAGTTGCCAGAGCAAGGTATCTTCCGATCCCCTGCTAATTGACCCACATGACATGCCCTGACGGGCACAAGCAAGCATACAAAAGATGTTGACCATTAACCGTGAACCGTTGACCGAAGAGATAAGAAAAATAAGTGAGTTCCCAATGTTTCTTTGTTGCCCATTCTTCGGTAGACGCTAAACGGTCAACGGTTCACGGTTAACGGTCTTTCGTCTTAATTCTTTGTTACATACAGCCTTGGCCCAAAAGCGGTGTCCTCGATCTGATATCCGGCTTTTAAAATTTCATCTCGCAATTGATCGGCTAAAGGGAAATTCTTTTTCTTTTTGGCTTCTTGTCTCTCTTTGACCTTTTCCTGTACATCATCAGGCCAGTCTTTGGGCATTATTGGCAGCCTTCCCCAGTCGACAATACGCAATACCTTATCTATTCTGCTCACACTTTCTAAAACATGTTCAGCTTCAGCACCTGTCAGCCTTTTCTCCTGAAATCTATTATTGATCAGCTTACAAAAATCAAATAATGTCGGCCAAAAACGATAAAGACTCATATCGTCCTCAACCACCTCTATAAACCCGCTCTTTAGATCAAAGACTGCCTGCTCGACCTGGGGATCAATCTTCCCTTCTCTATCTCCAGCCAATAAGACATTGGCTATCAGGTTCTGAACCCGCTGCCAATTGTGTTGCCACATCTCTAAATTTTCTGCAGAATAAAATAATGGCTTGTGGTAGGAAAGAGATAGTAGCCACATCCTTATAACACAAGGACTGCCAACTTTATCCATAAGAAAGAAAAGATCCGGAACATATCTGGTATCTTCTTTGGCTCGCACAGCTTGGACAATCAACCAGAGCTGGGGATTCTTGTATTCTGATTTTGCCCAAAGGGCCCTCAAGTTCTCCAATTGTGGGAATCTATGGGTTCGCCCTCCCATAACTACTTGAAGATTTTCAACCTGTTCTCCAAGAGAAGCGGCCATCTGGAGATACCAGCTAGGACGGACATTACCCCATTGAGTCTTAATAAACTCACCACTTTTTAGATCCCGTAAACTTGCTCTCTTAAGTAAAGTGAAATCACGTGGATTGTCTTTGGCATAATCTTCCAAATCAACTGTCTTACCTAAGCTCAATTTATCCAAGTCTAATCCAGCTAACTGACCATAATCTGAATCTCGGAAGACATCGTAGTATACTGACCTCAACTTCTCATAGGCCCTGCCCTTTTCAAGTAATCTATAACATATATTCAACATTCGCTTCTGTTGGTCACTTGCCCGGGGGAATTCAATCCTGTCATTCAAGCCTAATTGCCGCCCAATTGCTCTTAATTTGCTGACAAATCCATCTGAGAACTCAGATAGACTCTGTTTATTGGCATAAGCTATATCCAGGGCCTGGTCATCCATATCTGCCAAACCGACAAAAGGGAGACAACCTATTTCTTTGCTATCTAGATACCTAGATAAAATATCCATAAAGACAATCCGCCGCCAAGCCTCCAAATCGCCAGGTTTATAAGGAGATGGTCCGGGGGTGAAAAGAGATATCGGAGTTTTTTGAACATTAAGGATCTCCTGTCTTTGTCCAGACAGGTTAGACAGGGCTAAACCCTGCTCAGAGGGAGGTATAAACAAAGTGGTACTCAAATAACGTTCCCCACTATCAGGGAAGACAACGACAATGATACCTTCAGACAATCCTTTGGCTAATTGTAATGCCCCGCCCATCGCTGCCCCTGAACTCATACCGGCAAAAACAGCTTCTTTTCTGGCCATTTCCCTACAAAGGGTAAAAGCATGTTCATCCTCTATATGAATTATCTGGTCCAAGAGGTGTTTATTATAGATACCAGGCGGATAAGAAGCCTGCATATTCTTGAGTCCTTGAATTTTATGTCCGACATAAGGCTCAACAGCAACAATCTTAACTTGGGGATTGTATTCCTTTAACCTCTTGGAAACCCCCATAGCAGTACCTGAAGTCCCCAGAGCCACGACAACATGTGTTACTCTACCTTGAGTCTGTTGCCAAATCTCTTCTGCTGTAACGGAGTAATGGGCCTGAATACTGGCCGGATTATTAAATTGATCCATCAAAACATATCTTTCAGGATATTCCCTGGCCAGTCGATAAGCCTCTTCAATAGATCCATCCGTACTCATATGACCGGGTGTCAGATAGATGTTGGCCCCATAGGCAGCCATAGTACGTTTGCGCTCTTCTGATGCCGATTCCGGCATAATCAACATCAGGGAATAACCCTTGACCGCACAGACCATAGCCAATCCAATACCTGTATTACCTGATGTAGCTTCGATAACTGTCTTGTTTTTGGTCAACTCACCGGAGTCTTCCGCAGCCTTTATCATGGCCAAAGCCACACGATCCTTGATCGATCCTCCGGGATTGAATGATTCCAATTTTGCTAGGATGTCTACTTTTGGATTTGGATTCAAACTAGGTAGAGAAACTAAAGGGGTGTTACCTATTAGATTGAGCAGGTTGTTCTTCATCGACAATATTCCTCTAAAAATCGAAAATCTTACTAGGCTATATAAAGTCCGGATCTATACCAGCCTTACCATCATCCAATACTGTCTTGATAAAGGCTAAAGTTCGTTTATCGGCCGGAGCAACAGGAAATTGCTTATGGCAGGCATCACATTGCCCCATTGATGGCTGAATTGGGGCTATCAGGGGAACCTTGCGCTGACAATAAGGGCACTTATAGTAGTAGACAATGTCCATATCAAAAGGCTTTACCGGAAATAACTTTCTCTTTTCAGTCATAAACAGTTCCTTTACAGCTGATCAACGAGAATGATCAATAAGGCTCTGTCCTGTCATTTCTTCGGGTTGAGAGATATTCCAAAGATCGAGAACAGTCGGTGCTATATCACCCAAGCAACCATCTGAACGTAAATCAAGTTGCAGTGGTTCCTTTTCCACCACTAAAAAAGGGACCGGGCTTTGACTATGAGCAGTATGAATATTACCATGATCATCAAGCATCATTTCAGCATTACCATGATCAGCAGTTATCAACAAACGCGCTCCGGCCTTCAAGACCTCTTTCATGACCTTTCCAACACAGCTATCAACAGCCTGACAAGCCTTAACAGCAGCTGAGAAATTACCGGTATGTCCAACCATATCAAGATTGGCGAAATTACAAACAATCAATGAATATCCTTGATGCCATTCAGCACAGAGCTTTTCAGTGACTTTAAAAACACTCATCTCTGGTTTTTGGTCATATGTGTCTACTTCTTTAGGTGAGGGGACCAATCTCCTCACTTCTCCACGAAACGGGTCTTCCAGTCCCCCATTAAAAAAATAGGTCACATGGGCATACTTTTCTGTCTCAGCAATCCTGAATTGGCCAAGACCATGTCCAGCACATACCTCTGCCAAAATATTAATCAATTTCAAGGGGGCAAAAGCGTTGGGTAACTTAAACTTTGGATCATACTCTGTCATTGTAGCCAAATAAGAAATATGGAAATACCTTTGCTCATCATCAAACTCTTTTATTTTATCAGAGGAAAGGCACTGGACTAGCTGCCTCGCTCTATCTGCTCGGAAATTAAACAAAAATAAGGCATCGCCATCCTCTATTTGCCCAACTGGTTGATTTTGTTCGTCAACTATAACTGTCGGGGTCACGAATTCATCCGTCTCTCCACGATCATAGGCCTGTTTAACGGCCTGAACAGGATCATAGCTATTCTGTCCGTCTCCTGAGACAATGGCCTTATAAGCCAGCTCAATTCGATCCCATCTTTTATCTCGATCCATGGCATAGTAACGACCACCAACAGAAGCAATTCTGCCTATTCCTATCTCTTGACAAGATTTGGCCAAGCTTTGTATATAGCTTTGTCCACTTGTCGGAGGGGTATCACGACCATCCAGAAAGGCATGGATAAAGACCTGACCAATTTTATATTCCCGAGCCATTTTTAGAAGGGCCAGGATATGATCCATATGACTATGAACACCCCCATCTGAAACAAGACCCATAAGGTGTACCCTGTTGGAATGGGAAACAGCTTGCTCAAAGAGTTGGATCAATGTCTTGTTTTCAAAAAAAGAACTATCCCGAATTGATTTGTCAATACGGACAATATCTTGATCAACAACCCGCCCTGCCCCGATATTCAAATGGCCGACTTCAGAGTTACCCATCTGTCCCTGAGGCAAACCAACTGCCTGACCACTGCACTGAAGAAGACACCAAGGAAATCTGCTTAAAAGCTCATCTAAACAAGGAGTCTTAGCCGCAGTCACTGCATTGCCGGCTGAAGCAGGGGCATACCCCCATCCATCCAATATCAACAACACTGTTGGTTTGAGATCTGACATCCAAATTCTCCTTATGATTCTAATAAATAATGCAAAGCATGCTATTATGCCCCCATTTCCGAAACAATGCGAGGAGATTCACTCCAAAGACCTTCAATATTATAAAAGTCCCTAAACTCCTGCTGGAAAATATGGATGACAACATCATTACAATCAATCAAGATCCAAGAACCGGGATGATAACCTTCAAGTCCCAAGAATTCAATGGAATTCTCGGAAAATTTTTTCAACAACCAATCTGCAAGAGCCTGAGCGTGCCTATAATTAACAGCTGAGACAATGATCAAGGCTTCAGTCAAACTATTTTTTTCATGCATATCTAGAGCAATAGTATTTCTGGCCTGCTTTTCTTCCATCCAATTGACGATCATCCTGACTTTATGTATATAATCAATGGAATTCAGATCATTCTTGTCATTGGCATCCATATCTATCATTACTCCTATTATTTACAATTTGCTGAGAAAAGAATTAACCCTCTTGCTGAACCAATTAAAACAAAATTTCAACCATTGACGAATTTATAATAAGGCAGTACTTATAAATGGCCATGTCTTAGGATATAAAACACTTTAACTCACAAACATATTCAAGTACTATCTTTAGTTCACGCTGAGGAGGTAAAAATGATTTACGACGTTGAACTAGAAACCCTTCCTAGAGAAGACCTTGAAAAACTTCAACTCCGTCGTCTTAAAGATCTTGTCTATCGAGTTTATTACAATGTCCCATTTTATAAAAACAAATTCGACGAATTGGACTTAAGACCTGAACATATCCAAAGCCTTTCTGATATTAAACTACTTCCCTTGATCGAGAAACAAGATCTCCGTAACAATTATCCCTTTGGACTCTTTGCTGTTCCTAAAGAACATGTGGTCAGGATTCACGCCTCATCTGGGACTACAGGCAATGCCACAGTCGTGGGTTACACCCAAAGGGATGTTAAGAATTGGTCTATACTTATGGCCCGTTCTTTAATGGCTGCTGGAGTAACCAGAAGAGACACCATCCATAATGCTTATGGCTACGGTCTTTTCACCGGTGGTCTCGGCATTCATTATGGGGCGGAACAATTGGGTGCAACAATCCTGCCAGTCTCCGGAGGCAGTACCAAACGTCAGGTGATGCTACTCAAAGACTTTCACCCAACAGTCCTTTGCTGTACCCCTTCATTCGCCATCCACCTCTTTGATGTCGCCCAATCTGCCGGGATTTCCTTCAAAGACCTCCAGCTCTGTTACGGTATCTTTGGGGCTGAACCATGGACAGAAGAAATGCGCTTAGATATCGAATCTAAACTAAACATTCAAGCCATGGATATCTTCGGGTTATCAGAAATAATGGGTCCTGGAGTGGGCATAGAATGCTGTACCGCCCAAAATGGCTTACACATATGGGAAGACCATTTTATAGCCGAAGTTATCGATCCAGAGACCAAAGAACCCCTCCCTTATGGGGAGACAGGAGAATTGGTTCTAACCACCCTGAACAAGGAGGCCCAACCAATACTGCGTTACCGCACTAGGGATCTGACCTCCCTAAACCCTATACCATGCCGATGTGGACGCACGCATATCCGTATGTCTAAAATCATGGGTCGCTCAGATGACATGCTTATTATTCGGGGTGTCAATGTCTTCCCTTCTCAAATTGAAGGAATCCTCTTGGAAACTGAAGGCCTTAGCCCTCATTACCAGTTGATTCTTCGACGAGAAGGAGCTATGGATACACTGGAAATTCAGGTAGAAGTAGATGAAAAAATCTTTTCCGACGAAATAAAACAGCTCCAACGTTTAGAGCAAAAGATCCAAAAAAATATTAAAGAATACCTTGGAGTAACAACAGAAATTAAGTTGGTCGAACCCAAAAGCATATCCAGATCAGAAGGAAAAGCACAAAGGATCATTGACCTTAGAAAGGAATCTTCTTAAAGAGTTCGGAGCATGGAAATAAGAGCAATGAATCAGCATAGAAAAGTTATTTAAGATACCATTTAAGGGAGGCATGTCATGAAAGTAGAGCAAATTTCCGTATTTTTAGAAAATAGAGCCGGACGCTTATCTGATGTTACCAAGACACTGTCCCAGGCCGGAATCAATATTCGTGCCCTCTCTTTGGCCGACACTTCAGATTTCGGTATCTTACGCCTTATAGTATCAGACAATGAAAAGGCCAAAAAGACTCTAAAAGAACAAGGATTCACCGTAGGACGAACAACCGTTGTCCCTGTAGAGGTAAAAGATTCGCCTGGTGGATTGGATACCATTTTGGATATATTGAGCACCAACGGAATCAATGTCGAATATATGTACGCATTTGTTCAACAAAGCGGTGAGAATGCTGTCTTAATCTTTAGATTTGACCGTACCGACCAAGCAATTGAACTTTTGCTAACTCATCAGGTCAAAGTCCTTACTGGCCAAGAACTCTATTATATCTAGACCTGTATCCAATATATATTCTTTAAATTCTGATTCTGTCCATTAACTATATTAACCTTCATGCCCTTAGGGACACAAAGAAACATGAGAAAAGACATTGACCGTTCACCCTAGACCGTGAACCGCAAGACAAAGGAGTTAAGAAGTAAATACTTAATTCTTATTTCTTCGGTCAATGGTCAACGGTTCACGGTCAATATTCTTTTCATGTTAACATCCATAAGCCGTGCAACCGGCCCATAACGTACAATGAAAAATTTCCGATAACCTTCTGAAATTATTATTACAAATTTTTATTCTTCTTTTCGTGTTTTTTCGTGTGTTTCGTGGGCTAAATTCTTTCATGTTAACAGATACTACAATCATGGTTTTATCCAATATTAGAGCTGAATTATCCATCTTTTAAGGTAGTTAATAAATCAGAGACCCCGATCTTGCCCCGTCAGTCAAAGATCTGGGTCTCCAGAAACTCGACTGAACATTACCTTCTTGTAGAGCCTCGTCCATCCGAATCAAAAACTCCTTCCTGGATACCTCCTTAGCCCCAAAACGTAAAAGGTGCTGTGTTGTCTGCTGACAATCAATAAGATGAAAACCATAATCCCTGAGGGCCTGAACAAAAAGAACAAAGGCTATTTTTGAGGCATTGCTCATGAGAAAGAACATAGATTCACCAAAAAAAATCTTGCCAATAGCCACACCATACAATCCACCGACCAATTCACCATGATACCAGGACTCAATTGAATGGGCAAAACCCAGCTCATGTAAACGGGTATAGGCCTCAATCATTTCCGGTACTATCCATGTACCATTGGTTCCAGACCTAGCTACCTGCGCACATGAGGTAATTACAGAAAAAAAATCTTTATTTATCGTGACACCAAACCTTTGTTTCTTGATCTCTCTCTGGAGACGCCTGGCCACATGGAGCTGAGAAGGGCAGAGGATAAGCCTTGGATTAGGAGACCACCATAGTATTGGGCTTTCCTCGCTATACCAAGGGAAAATCCCCTTTTGATAGGCCGTAATCAATCTCTCTGGGCTAAGATCGCCACCAATTGCCAAAAGATCGTCCACATCATCGCGAAAGGGATCAGGAAAAAAGTTCTCTGAAGATAGATAATAAATCACCATACAGACGATAGCTTTGTTGAGATAAAAAAGAAAAAGTCTAAATGAATAGATAAGTTGTGAAAATGTCAGCCACAGTTCTTTTTTTATATTAGTTTACCCTTAGAAGACAAAAGCTGATCTTGTTCTGCTATAAAAAGGGCCATTTATACTTTATCTGACCTTTAGAAGCCTTAATCTGTTGATTGCAGCACAGATTTCATGTTTCCTTGGCAGAGCCAGATTACCTGGATGCGAGTCTCTAAATGGGGACAAGATCTCTATTCCATCTTCCCCAATCTCCTTGAGCAATCTGGATATTCTTTCCGATAAAGTCTCCCTTGTCTTATCATCTTGTTGGCCCAAAAGACGAAAGATCTCCCCAATCGACCTGGTCTGGCTGTCGTCAACAAGTTGTTCCAGAAAAGAAAGATCAACCTTGTTTCGACCTAGCAAAATAGTGTTCAGTCCTTTGACTTTGATCTTTTCCCTTTCCTTAAGGCGAAAGCTTTCTGATAAAGGAATCCTTTGTGTTACAGCACTAAGTTGGACTTTCTGTTCTTTACTCCTTGAATTGGTCATAATTGAGGCTAATTTTTTGGCCTCAGATGTGACATCATGGGGACGGTAGTCCTGGAGTTTTATCACTGTATCAGCCACATCAAAATAATCTCCAGAACCACCAAGTACCACCACAGTTGATACTCCCAAGTTATTATACATGTCTTGGACCTGATCAATAAACGGAGTGATTGGCTCATTTTCCTTGGCCACCAACTGCTGCATCCTACCATCTCGAATCATAAAGTTAGTCGCGCTCGTATCCTCATCTAACAGCAGAAGACGACTTTCCGACTCTAAGGCCTCCATAATATTGGCCGCTTGAGAGGTACTCCCACTAGCATTGTCTGAGCAAAAATCCCTGGTACTTTCATTAAAGGGTAACTCACTGATAAATGGCCTTATGTCAACCTTGACAACACTTCGACCATCTTCAGCCCTAATCTTTACAGCACTGCTGTCTGTGATTACCATATCACGACCATCATTCGGGACATGATTATATACCCCCTTCTCCAAAGCCTTTAATAAAGTCGACTTACCGTGGTATCCACCACCAACAATCAAAGTGACCCCTTTTGGAATGGCCATACCGGTAATTTTTCCTTGATTGGGAACAGTCAAAGTATATTCCAATTCCGGCGGACTTTGGAAAGGAATAGTCTTGTCCACTGATAATGGCCGATCGCTTATCCCGTTAATTCTGGGCAAAATCGCCTTGTTACCAATAAATGCGACCCAACCGTTTTCTTCCAGCATGGATCTAACATATTCCTGATCCTCACAAATCTGGACATGCTTGTGTAAATTCTGGAGATCCAGATTCTTAAAGATAAGAGATTGTTGAACTATTTTTGGCAAATCCCGACACAAAATGGTCTCAGCCTGTCTGGACAATATGGTCCTACCCTTGGCCGGCAAATGGACCATAAAACAGGCCTGCACCTCCCTGGAAGAAATACGGATAGAGGTCCTTTCTAAGATCTCTTGTCCCCCAATATCAATAGATATGGAAAAACCTTTGCCATCGACTTTTTTCTTGGCCTGTACCTCTCTAATGGCTCGATCAAATTGTCTGGTCAAAAAATCTTCAAGGGCAACTCTACGTATTCTGGTGGCATATAAATCTTTAGGGAACTTGGCTTGATCCTGACTTATGGAGAGACGCAATCGGCTAGGAGGAGCAAAAGGATCACTCTGGATGTTATCGATATGAAGACAAAAGTTACCAAAGTTATATTCGCCCTGAATATCCTTATATGCCTTATACCCTTTCCCATCTATACGTTGTAACGCCTTTTGTAAGTCCCGAACCAACCACATATTCAACTCCTTATCTATTGCATCAAATCTTTCATGCCCTCTTGAATATTGTCAATATGAGATTTTAAAGATATTCAAAATGTTCAGCCGACGATGACTCAACTTTAACTGAGGTATTAATAATAATGGAAGATAACATAAAATTAGCAAAATCTGACTCCATCGAGTCTGTTGGGCAGTTTACAATCCAGGCCCAAGACAACCAAGCCAGAAGAGGACAACTTGTCACAGCCCATGGAACTATTCAAACCCCGACTTTTATGCCGGTCGGCACTCAAGGTTGTGTCAAAACATTGAGCCCGGATGAGGTCAAAGATATAGGTGCAGAGATCTTCCTTGGAAACACCTATCATCTATATCTACGTCCAGGTGATGAACTTATTGCCGGTTTAGGTGGTCTCCACAATTTTTCCGGCTGGCCAGGCCCCATCTTAACAGATAGTGGAGGCTATCAAATCTTCAGTCTTTCCGGTCTCCGACACATATATCCAAAAGGGGTAGAATTTCAATCGCACATAGATGGCTCCAGACATTTTTTCACCCCGGCCAAGGTGATCAGCATCCAAAAAAATCTGGGCTCAGACATTATGATGGTCCTTGATGAATGTGTCCCCTTCCAGGCTGACAAGACATATACCAAACGTTCTCTGGAGCTGACTTTTAACTGGGCCCAACAATCAAGACAGGCCTATCCCACAGATAATCAAAAAAACCTACTCTTTGGCATTATCCAGGGAGGATTTTTCCACGATTTAAGGAAACAAAGCGTTGAGGAAATATGCTCAATCCCATTTGAAGGGTATGCAATCGGGGGATTGAGTGTCGGAGAGCCTAAACCGATTATGCAGGACATACTTTCAGTGACCGCACCACTTTTACCAAAGGACAGCCCCCGTTATTTAATGGGTGTTGGTACACCTACAGATATTCTGGATGGAATCGCCTTGGGAATCGATATGTTTGATTGTGTCTTGCCAACAAGGAATGCAAGAAACGGTACTCTATTCACCAGCCAGGGAAAAATTAATATCAAGAATGCCCTCTATAAATCTGACCCTAGACCACTTGACCCAAATTGTGCCTGTTATACCTGCCGCAATTTTTCCAGAGCAACTTTACGCCATTTCTATAAATCCAGAGAACTAGTGTCTTACCGACTGCTGACCATCCACAACCTCAAATTCTACATTGATCTAATAAACGAGGCCAAAAGAGCTATAGAACAAGGCACTTTTGAGCAAATGAGAAGAAAATACGATCACCTTGCCCTGGTCAAAGACAAATAAAAAAAAGATCGGACCTATTGGTCAAGATTGAAGCTGCCAGTAATTTGCTACTAGCAGCTTCAATCTTTTATTAAACCTATAAGGGGTAAAGTAGTTATTGAGTCTGAGGCTGATATTCATCCTTGTACAATCGTTCGACTATAGGCAAACAGGTCCTGTCCCCGCAAAAGATCTGGTCGGAATTGACATTGACCAGCGCCTGGGGCAAGATCTCATCTATATGTTCGACTTGTACAATCTGCAAACCTCTCAGTATTTCCTGAGGGACTTCTTTAAGGTCTTTATTGTTCTCTTTGGGGATAATGACCTTGTTAATTAGCCCTCGATGAGCTGCCAAAAGTTTGCCTCGCAAACCGCCAATGGGCAATACACGGCCTCTAAGAGTGATTTCACCGGTCATAGCCACATTATTGCTAACCGGCATATTTAATAGAGCCGAGACCAATGCAGTAGCCATAGTAATTCCAGCTGATGGTCCGTCCTTAGGTGTTGCCCCTTCAGGAACATGTATATGAATATCTATCTCTTTATAAAATTCCGGACGCAAACCAAAGAGTTCTGCCCTAGACCTTACATAACTAAGAGCCGCCTTGGCCGACTCTTGCATGACATCTCCAATCTTACCAGTTACTTCTATATTTCCAGTCCCGGACATAAGTGCTACTTCAATCATTAAAAGTTCACCACCCATTTCTGTCCAGGCTACTCCTGTACATAAACCAACCTGAGCCTTATCTTCTTTTTCTCCGTGCCTATAGTTGGGCACCCCCAGATAAGAGTTAACACTATTCTTGGTTACTTGAATCTTCTGATGTAAATCATTTTCCTCAACCAATCTCTTGGTCACCTTACGACAAATAGAGGCCAACTCTCTCTCTAAGTTACGAACACCCGCTTCCCGAGTAAAGTTTCTTAGAACAGTCAGAATAGCTCCATCAGAAAAATGGATATTGCAATCTTTCAGGCCATGCTTTTGAAGTTGCTTAGGCAAGAGGAATTGTTTGGCAATCTTTAACTTCTCTGTCTCCAAATAACCATGTAAATTAATAACTTCCATCCGATCTTGAAGGGCCCAAGGCACAGTCTGAAGTGTGTTGGCTGTTGTGATAAAAAATATATTCGACAAATCATAATGCATATCAAGATAGTGGTCGTTAAAGGTCGAATTTTGTTCAGGATCCAAAACCTCTAACAAGGCAGACGAAGGATCACCTCGAAAATCAGTGCTCATCTTATCAACCTCATCAAGACACATAACCGGATTACTATATGAGAGTCGCCTGAGAGACTGCAATATCTTACCAGGCATAGCTCCTACATATGTCCGTCTATGTCCTCTTATCTCTGCTTCATCACGAACACCGCCAAGTGAAAGACGAACAAACTCTCGCTCAGTTGCTCTAGCAACAGATTTGGCCAAAGAGGTCTTACCCACTCCCGGAGGTCCGACAAGGCAAAGAATCGGGCCTTGAAGCTTTTCTACAAGAGATTGCACAGCTAGATACTCCAATATCCTCTCTTTAGGCTTTTCCAGCCCATAGTGATCCTCCGCAAGTATTTGTTGAGCCTGGTCTATATCCAGGCTAGTCTTCTTCAAAGCATTCCAGGGAAGTTCCAGAATACAGTCAACATAATTCCGTATAACAGTATATTCCGCAGAAGAAGGAGGCATCTGTTTAAGTTTTTTGATCTCCTTATCACATTTTTCCTTGGCTTCTTCAGGCATCTCCTTTTCTTCAAGTCTGTTTAAAAGCTCATCAATCTCTTCGCCTGGATCATGTTCCACCCCCATCTCTTTATGAATGGCCTTGAGTTGTTCATTCAAGTAATAATTCTTCTGGTTACTCTCGACCTGTTCTTTAACTCGTTCATTGATCTTTTGTTCAGTCTCAGAATATTTTATTTCTCCATTTAGAAGCCCATAGACATGCTCCAACCTCTTAACAGGATCGATCATCTCCATGACTTCTTGTTTTTTCGAAAAGTCGACCTTGAGATAAGGCATTATGATGTCAGCTAGATGTCCTGGTTTTGAGATAGAGAGCATGTTCTTTATGGCTTCATCGGACATCCGCTTATTTGACTTTCCAAATTGTTTCACTGCCTCATGAGTCAATTGAATCAGGACTTTGACATCCTCACTATAGACCTCTTCCTCGGTCACGCTGGTCACAGATACAATAGGGAACTCGTTCTCTGACGGGAAAATGGGATCCTTTCCTTGCCAAATGGCTCTTTGGAGGCCTTCAAATAATACTTTGACAGTACCGTCAGGGAGCCGAAGCAACTGGAGAATCTTACAGACGACCCCTAAATCATATATATCCTCCACTTTGGGATTCTCAAGCTCAGGATCTCTTTGGGTTACCAAAAAGATATGCTTATCATAATCAACCAAAGCCTGCTCAACTGCTTTTATAGACGATTGACGACCAACATACAAAGGGACAATAGCCTGAGGAAACATAACCACATCTCTTAGGGTCATCAATGGCAAATATTCAGGTATATTACTGTGCTTTGGTTCTATTTCATAGTCACTCATTGGACCTCCTTGGAAAACTTTCCTTCACTAACTAGATTAAAATACTTAATCATGTTTTAATAAAAGACCAAATACTGGCTCGAGACTGCCTAAAACCTTTCCACTCGATTTGGAACAGGGATCTTGGAGATTGGGCAATAAGCAAGTAGCTTGGAGCAAAGACTTAAGAGTAGGGGACTTCTTAACTTCAGAGGATTTCTAACTTAGGCTGACTTGGCCTCTTGTTCATAAAATAAAATCGGATCAGCACCTTTTTCTACAACAGAACTATTGATCACACACTCTTTGACCCTTTCCATAGATGGTAGATTATACATAACATTGAGCATAATCGATTCCATGACACTACGAAGTCCACGAGCACCGGTCTTTCTCTCCATTGATATATGAGCTATAGCCTTGAGTGCATTCTGAGTAAACCTCAAATCCACGCCATCAAGCTCAAAGAGCTTCTTGTATTGCTTGATTAGCGAGTTTTTTGGACCAGTCAAAATATGGACCAAGTCATCTTTTTCCAGTTCATCTAAGGAGGCCACCACTGGTATTCGACCAACAAATTCAGGTATCAAACCAAACTTGATCAAGTCCTCTGGTTGAACCTTACGAAGCGTATCCCCCAGCTTTTCTTCTTGTTTGGAAGTAATTCTGCTACCAAACCCCATGGCACTGCCCTGGGTCCGTTGCTGAATGATCTTTTCCAGCCCAACAAAAGCACCGCCCATAATAAACAAAATATTCTTTGTCTCTAGACGGATATATTCCTGTTGGGGATGCTTGCGTCCCCCTTTGGGAGGGATATTTGCCTCAGTTCCTTCAATAATCTTAAGAAGGGCCTGTTGAACCCCTTCACCAGAAACATCACGAGTAATCGACGCACTATCCGATTTTTTAGAAATTTTATCAATCTCGTCAATATAGACAATACCGCGGGAAGCAGATTCCACATCATAGTCAGAGTTTTGCAGCAATTGAACAAGTATATTCTCCACATCTTCCCCAACATAACCAGCCTCTGTAAGAGTAGTAGCATCAGCAATGGCATAAGGTACTCTCAATATCTTTGCCAATGTTTGAGCCATCAAGGTTTTACCACATCCGCTGGGTCCGATTAGAACAATATTGCTCTTGTCAAGCTGGACATCATTGGTGGCCATCTCTTGGTAATGAAGTCTCTTATAATGATTGTAGACAGCAACCGACAATATACGTTTGGCTTCATCTTGACCTACAATATAGTCGTCAAGAGCCTTTTTTATTTCTGTCGGTGGAAGCATGCCTCCATGTTCAGATTCTTCTTGCATTTTGTCCTGGGTCAGGATTTCATTGCAAAGGGCTACACACTCATCACAAATATAGACATCTGGACCTGCAATAAGCCTTTGTACAGAATCCTGGCTTTTTCCGCAAAAAGTACAGCATAATTCTGTGGAAACATCATTGTTGTCTTGACTCATAATAATCCTTACTCAAAATTAAGATTGTTTTTCCATCTCTTTCCGAGAAGACAAAACTTTATCAACTACACCGTATTCCTTACCTTCTCCAGCACTCATAAAGTAGTCCCTATCTGTATCCTGTTCAACCTTTTCTAACTCTTGACCAGTATGAGAAGCCAAAATCTCATTCAATCTCTCTTTTAAACGGATAATCTCTTTTGCCTGAATGTCAATATCAGTAGCCTGACCTTGAAATCCACCCATAGGTTGATGAAGTAGGATCCTGCTGTTGGGCAAGGCATAACGAAGTCCGGAATTACCAGCCGCCAAGAGGACTGCAGCCATACTTGCGGCTTGTCCAAGACACAGAGTAGCCACTGGAGCAGATATATATTGCATGGTGTCATAAACAGCTAACCCGGCAGTTACTGATCCTCCAGGACTATTGATGTAAAAATTGATTTCCTTTTCTGGATCCTCAGATTCCAAAAAAAGCAATTGAGCACACAATAAATTGGCAATATATTCGTCCACAGGGGTACCTAAAAGGACAATTCGATCCCTGAGCAGCCTTGAATAGATATCGTATGCCCGCTCTCCACGACCGGTTGTCTCGATAACTATTGGTATATTAGTCATGACCTTAATATTCTCCTTTATCCTTCTGCCTGCAAAAAACATTTGCAGATTGATAATTTTCAAGTTTTTTTGTCAAATTAATCAAATAAATATGCTGGCAATAATTTATTCATTTTGCCCATCTGTAGCGAACAAATAGATCATTCGGATTCAACCTGTTGATCCTTAGTCCCTGCTGAATCTTGGTCATTCTCTAAAGAAGTACCTTCATCAACTTCCTCAATCTCTGCGTAATTGTAAACCTTGTCCATGGCCTTGTCAGCCAAAAGGCTATCTCTAAGGGCAAACATAAGGTTATTCTTTTCATAGCTCTCTTTCAGTTCTTTTGGATCTTGACCTGAGTTAAGGGCTGTCCGATAAATATGCTGTTCTACTTCCTGATCAGCCACAGTCAAATCTTCTTTTTTGGCTATAGCCAGCAGGATTAAATGTTGCTTAACTAGCTCTTTGGCCTCTGGTCGATTTTTTTCTTTCAACTCCTCCTCAGTACCTTCGGATTCCAGACTCTTTCCCTGGCGTTCCATCCGACTGCGTTTCATATCCAACATGTTATTAATCTGATTGTTGACCATGGTCTCAGGCAAAACAACATCGACCTGAGAGGAAAGCTGATTAAGCAACTCCTTCTGGGCTTTTGACTTTTCCATGTTTTGCAAATAAATTTGAATGTTTTGAGCAATGCCCTCTCGCATCTTTTCAACAGATTCATAACCTGACTGAGTAGCCAATTCCTCATCCACCTCAGGTAATTTCCGCTCTTTTATCACATTCAGCCTTGCCCACATTTTAAGAGTCTGACCAGCTAGATTAGAATTAATAAAATCATTGGGAAAAGTAATATCTGCCTCTTCAGACTCTCCAGGCTTTAACCGTTTGATCAAGTCCTCAACTTCTTGTAGGGATTGACCTTCTCCAATAGGCAATTCAAAGTTATTTGCCTGATAATCCTCCAACAATTGACCATCTTTGTAAGTAGCAAAATCAATCACTACCACATCCCCATCCTGAGGTTTCCTGTCCTCACTTACCAACTCAAGTCGACTTTTCTGCTTTTGCATCTCTCTAATATAGTTTTCAACAAAATCATCAGGTACTTTTACTCTTTTTTGGGTCACCTTTAGACCATGATACTCCGGTAGATCGATCTCAGGCATAATTTCAAAACTAAATGAGTAATTGAAATCCTCATCTTTTTTTAAATCTTTAGGAGCATCAAGGTTTAGCTCAGAGACAGGTTGTACCTCCATTTTGTTCAAAATCTCATTAAAATGAACATTCAAAAGATCTTTTCCAGCCTGTTCATAAATATCTTTTTTAAATCTACTCTCAACAACAGAATTCGGGACCTTACCCTTTCGAAATCCTGACAGTTTCAGATCCTTTTTCATAAAGGCAATGGTTGTCTCCAAGGCCGCATTTACCTCTTCCGCAGGGACCTGAACATTCACCTTCTTTTTAACCGGTGACAATTCTTCAACTTGAAACTCCATATCTATCAAACCTCCTTCCTATAAGGCATAATTACTTATTATAATATAATTAGTTTTCATCCGGAAACTGACCTTTTTCCGTTTGGCTGCGTCAGTCTGCAAAATTATTCGTCAACGTATTAAGATACGCCTCCTCATAATTTCTTGATTTCCTTGCCAAACGAAAAAAATCTGGTTTCCGAATTGAAAACTTGTTATTTCCATATCCGGAAATCAAAAATTTCCGGATGGGAACTAATTAATGGCTTAAAGTAATCAACAAATTTTAGAGTAAGTAACATCTTGAACTAGGTCAAGATTTCCAGATCTTATATCAGATCAAATTCAACCCTTAGTCTTCTTAGATCAAAGAAATACAAAAAAAGCGGACTCTTGGGGTTTTTCACTTCATTTACCCCAAAAAACCCGCTTGAACAATGAGTATCATGCGAGAGGAGGGATTCGAACCCTCACGGCACAAACCGCTGGATCCTAAATCCAGTGCGTCTACCATTTCCGCCACTCTCGCTGCCACTTTAAATTATACAAAGATCCGGATATTGTCAATGCATGGAGAAACTCTGCTAGCCCTTTATATCAATCCTCATGCCCAAGGAGAGATAACGAAGCACGAAAAAATCAGAACAAAAACTGTTTACTCCTAATTTCTTGCTCCCTGCTCCAAGCTACATATTCTTTACTCTTTAATCCTAATTTTCCAATTGCGTTGACAAGCCTTACCGCTATCCATTCCTATAATCACCAAGTAAATCCTGACGAAAAGCAAGGGATTGCTTGATGGTTTCATTATCGACATACTTTAGCATCGATCCAATAGGAATACCTTGTGCCAATCTGGTTAATTGTATATTGGGGAATTCTTTCTCCAGTGTATTGACCAAGTAGGATTCTGTAGCTTCACTGTCTCTGGTTGTCCCCAAAGCCAAGATAATTTCACTGACATTGCCCTCTTCTATTCTCTGTTTTAGACGATTGAGATCTAGCTGAGAAGTCTGAACACCTTCCAAAGGAGAGAGCAAGCCCCCAAGCACAAAGTATTTACCCCGATAGATCCCTATTTCATCAATGGTTAACATTGAATCCCAATCAGCCACCACACAAAGAAGATCATCCCTCCGGGCAGGATCAGAACAAATCACGCATGGATCTTGTTCTGTCAAGCCACCACATTGACTGCACAAACACAGAGAAGAACGCAGATCAATAAGGCTCTGACCAAGATTTCGGACTCTATCCTCAGGCCATTTGAGCAAAATCATTCCCATCCGAAGAGCAGATTTGGGTCCCACCCCTGGCAAAGAAGACAATTGATTGATCACATTCTTTAGCGACTGAGGCAATCTTTCCACATCATTCCCTGTTCCTTCAAAGAACTAAAGATTAATCCCATGAGTACACTGCCTGTAGTCTCAAGCAAAGATAACAGATATCCAATAGAGCCTCATTACATAAGGCCGCTAAGACCAGGTATATTTAATCCCCCAGTAACTTTAGACATCTCTTCCTGTCCCATATCCCGAGCCTTTTTGACTCCTTCATTGACCGCAGTCATAATCAGATCTTGGAGCATAGTGATCTCATTGCCATCAACAACAGTAGGATCAATCTGGATATCGGTCACTTCTAATGATCCACTAACAGTAACCATGACCATCCCACCACCTGAACTAGCCTGAACACTTTTTTGGGCTATCTCTTCCTGGACTTTGGCCATTTTTTTCTGCATTTCCTGGGCCTGTTTTACAATATCTTCCATATTCATTCTTTTAAACCTCCACTCGATTCCCTTGGTTTAATATCTACGATCTTGGCCTGAAATTCTTGCATAACATCTTGAACAAGCGGTTTGTTCAATACCCTTTCCTTCCAATCCTGATAGGAAGATTGGTCATCTTGTTCATTCGTATATATAACAACCTCATCGATATTATCAAAATACTCCTGCAGTTTCTCTTTTAAGGTCTCATATCTTCTATTCTCTTGCAATCTCTCAGACAAGAAATTGGGACAATAAAGCTCCAATCTCTCTTGACGGAAAACACTTTTAACGCAATGCAAATTCGGCAGATAGGACTCATTTTTTTCATTTTTCAATGACTTAATAAAGCCATCCCATGTCTTTGCACATCCCGTACTGTTCAAACTTTGAGCCAATTTTTCCTCTTTAGCCCCTTTCTCTATACTGGACTTGTCACTCCCGGTTGTCCACTTTTCAGCCCCACCTTGCTCCGAGTTTTGATGCCCAAAATCGGATTGGTCTATCTCTTCAAAATCATCTATAGGCATCAAATCAGGCAAAAAAGCAATATTCAACAACAAAAGCTCCAAGGAAAGTGAGGGGTCTACACTTGTCATCACACGTTTTTGCCCCTCCAAAGTCAATTGCCAAGCAGCATGGATATAGGACAGGGGAAAGTACCTACTCCATTTGAGCCATCTAACAGCCTCCTCCTGAGGGAGATCCAACAAAGAGAGACCTTGTTCACCGGTTTGTTTAAGCAAGAAGATATTTCGCCAAGCCATAGCCAACTCCTGCAGGAAAAAACCAATATCTAGACCTTGATCAAAAAGGTCACTCACATATTGAACAAGTCTCATACTCTGCTTAGAAGAAAAGGCCTCCATCAGACCTTGCATAGTCTCATGGCCAATAATACCAAGTACATCACGAACTGTTGACAATTGAATAGAATTCTCCCCCAAAGCCATGAGTTGAGAGAGAATTGACAAGCTATCCCTAACACTGCCACCCCCCTTCCGGGCTAGTAGACTAATTGCTCCTGACTCATAAACCACATTCTCAGTGTCCAAAATAAAGGCCATATAGCTTTCCAAGTCCTTTTGAGCCAGACGTTTGAAGGCATAGTGCTGACATCGACTGACAATAGTGGCTGGAAATTTATGAGGCTCTGTTGTGGCCAAAATAAAAACAGCATGTGCCGGTGGCTCCTCCAAAGTCTTTAACAAGGCATTGAAGGCAGAACGGGAAAGCATATGGGCTTCATCAATGATGACTACTTTATACCGACACTCAAGAGGGGCATATTCAACTTCTTCATTTAACTTACGAACATGATCCACACCGGTATGAGAAGCCCCATCGATCTCAGAGACATCTAGACATGAATTTTTTGTTATTTGTTGGCATAAACGACATGTATTGCAAGGCTCCTCAGCCGGACCATAATGACAATTAATGGCCTTAGCAAAAATTCGAGCAATTGTGGTCTTGCCTACCCCTCTAGTACCGCTGAACATATAGGCAGGGGCGACTTTGCCCTCACCCGCAGCTCTAGATAGAATTTTCCGAATCTGTTCTTGTCCCAAAACCTGAGAAAAATTCTGCGGTCGGTAGTAGTTTGCTAAACGTTTGTGGGCCATAATGCCTTATAGATTAAAAATGATTGCAAAAAATGAACTCTCAAGTCTTTGGGGATTATAGCTCATAATGGGTCAGCCATCCGGCATACTTCAAATTTTCCCCGTGAACAATACGGAAAAATTCTTGCTGCAAGAGCTTAGTCACCGGACCGGCTTCCCCAAAACCAATAACCCTGTGATCTAGATCCCTAATAGGTGTAATCTCAGCAGCGGTCCCGGTAAAAAAGGCTTCATCGGCTATATATACCTCATCCCTAGTAAATGGGCGCTCAATAACTTGGTAGCCCATATCCCGAGCCAAAGTGACAATAGAATCTCTGGTCAGGCCTGGGAGGATAGAACCCTCTGGAGTTGTCTTTAGTACGCTCTTTTTGACAACAAAGACATTTTCACCTGAAGCTTCCGCTACATATCCGTTTGGATCAAGCATCAAGGCTTCCTCATAACCGCCTCCCAAGGCTTCTCTCTTGGCCAAAACCGAATTAACATAATTACCACTGCACTTGGCCTTGGTCATAACGCTATTGACTTGATGTCGGGTAAAGCTTGACGTCCGAACTTTAACCCCTTTTTGCAAGGCATCCTCACCTAAATAGGCCCCCCACTGAGTAGTAACGATAGCCAAATGAATGGGGTTATTAGACGGATAAACCCCTAATACTCCATCACCAATAAAAGCTAAAGGCCGGACATATCCTTTGTCAATCTTATTAGCTCGCAAGGTATTGATAACTGCCTCACAGACCTCTTCATGGGAGAAAGGAACGTCCATTTGCATAATCTTGGCTGAATCTAAAAGACGGGCTATATGATCTCCTAGCCGGAACAAAGCAGAGCTGCCGTCTTCACACTTGTAACATCTAATTCCCTCAAAGACAGCTACACCATAATGTAGTGTATGCGTCATAATATGTACATTGGCCTCATCCCAAGGGATTAATTGTCCATCAAACCATATTGTATCGGTCTTTTGTACCATTCAACTTCTCCTTCCCTGAATAAATCTCTGTATTAAACAACTCAACATATCGGACATACCCTTTGCTGGGATTCATTTCAAGAAGTATCAACAAAAGCATAGCCTTGAGAACAAAAACATGGATAGGGTGTTCTTTGAGATTGATTGAAAATAAGGTTCTCCTCCTGTTGCTCCTCTTACTTTATATGGACCAATTCAACCTTGACTAGTACGAAAATATAACTGTATCGGGGCTAATGTAAACCCAAAGATTTTACGAATCTGCTTTTCCAGGTAGCGCTGATAAGAGGTTTTTATCAATGTTTGATCGTTCATAAAAAAGACAAATGTCGGGGGCGAGGTCTCAGCCTGTGTCATATAGTAAAACTTGGCCCTCCTATGCTTGACCATAGGTGGCTGCTGTCTTCTAAGAATCTGCCCCAAGGCCCTGTTGAGCTCTCCTGTACCTACCCGTCTATTACACTCAGACCAGAGCTTGTCTATCAAAGGCAAGATACCACCTAATCCTGCTTTGGTAACGCTTGAGGTAAAAACAGTAGGTACATAGGCACAAAAACGCAGTTCCCCCTGGACATGTCTTTTTAATTGCTCTCGATCTTTTCTAGGTATTAGGTCTATCTTGTTGACTGCCACCACCATAGGTGTCTTGTCTCTTTCCAGAGCAGAAATAAGTCGTTTGTCTTGAAAGGTAATACCCTGATCGGAATCAACAACCAAGATAGTAACATGGGCCTTTTTACTCTGTTTTAATGTCCTTAAGATACTGAACTGTTCCAAGGAATCCTTTATCCGGGAAGGTCTTCTCACACCTGCTGAATCAAGGAAAACATATCTAGAAGTGCCTTTCTCTAGGACTACATCAACACAATCTCTGGTTGTCCCAGGTTCAGAGCTAACTATCAAACGTTTCTCGCCAACAAAGGCATTGATCATTGATGACTTGCCTACATTGGGACGCCCTAGCAAAGCCACTTGTATAGCCGACTCTTGACTCAAATCCCTCAGGTTTTCTTTTTTCTGCTCAGGCAAAAAAAGATCTATACTTTCCAAAAGGGAATGTTTGCCGTAACCATAAGCTGCAGAAACTGCAATCATTTCAAAACCGAGACAATAGAATTCCGAGACATAATCTCCTTCCAATTCAGGACCATCTACTTTATTGACTACCAAGAGGGTCGACTTATTAGACCTTCGCACAAAAAAAGCCAGCCTTTCATCCAAAGGAGTCAGCCCAGTTTTCCCATCAACAACAAAAAGGATCAAGTCTGCTTCCTCTATAGCCTCCCTAGCTTGTTCAAAGACACTTCTCTCCATATCTTGTTCCAGTCCATCTGGATCAAGTCCACCAGTATCGACTAAAGAAAAAGGGACAACTCCTTTGTAACTCTCGGCATAAATCCTGTCCCGGGTTACCCCAGGACGATTATGAGTCAAGGCCTTTTTCTCACCTGCCAGCCGGTTGAAAAGTGTCGATTTTCCAACATTGGTTCGACCCATAATAGCCACTAAAGGGTACATAGATTCAATCTTTGGAAGAAGTTTGGAGAATATTCAAGTTTCAACAATTTAGTTGCCGGTAGACAGTTTGGGAATGGACTCATCGAAAGGAGGCCAGACCAATCCCTTATTGGTTATGATACAATTAATCAGCTTTGCCGGAGTCAGATCAAAAGCAAAATTATAAACTTTTATATCCTCAGGTACAAGAGCTAGTCCCTGCAAATGAGTGACTTCATGCTCAGGTCTCTCTTCAATGGGTATATCCTCACCACTATTTGTCGTGAAATCAAAAGTACTCAATGGAGCGGCCACATAAAAAGGTATGCTGTAAGTATTGGCCAAAACAGCCAATATAGAAGTCCCGATTTTGTTAACAGTATCACCATTGGCAGCGATTCTATCAGCACCAACCAAAACACTGTCTACAAGCCCCTGGCTCATAAGCAAACCCGCTGCGTTATCACACGCTACTCGCACCGGAATGTTATCCTGCTGAAGCTCATAGGCCGTCAGGCGTGCTCCCTGCATAAAAGGACGGGTCTCATTAGCAATTACAGAAATTTCCTTTCCTTCAGTCTTGGCGAAACGGATCACGCCTAAAGCAGTGCCAAAACCTCCTGTAGCTAAAGCCCCAGCATTGCAATGTGTCATGACCGTCTGTCCATCTTGAAATAACTCAGCCCCATTTCGGCCCAAGGCCTTATTGGCTAAAATATCCTCGGATTGAAAATCTTTGGCCGATTTTAGCCACAACCATTTCAAGTCTACAAGCCGAATATCTGGATCGGCTTTCCAGATCTTGCGCATCCACTCTACTGCATACCTCAGATTTATCGCCGTCGGCCTGGCTTTGGCCAAACGAGACAGCTTTTCGTTCAAAGACTTTTGCCATTCCGGATCCTGAGCATCAACACTGGCAGCTGCCAAGCAACAACCATAGGCAGCTGTAACCCCTATAGCCGGAGCACCTCTAACAACCATCTTCTGCAGGGCCTTGACTACATCAGCAACCCTTCGACAAACATACCATTTTTCCTGATGGGGCAAATAACGCTGATCAAGCAACAAAAGGACCTGCTCACTTTCTGAATACTTTATATGGCGTTTCATAAAGATTACTCTCTTTTTCTGGTCATCTATAATAGTTAAAGCTCATTCAAGTTTATTCTGTAACAATTGATTGACCAATTTAGGGTTTGCCTGACCCTTTGTCTTTTTCATGACCTGTCCCATAAAAAAGCTCATTAGTTTCTTTTTACCCTCTTGATAAGCTTTGACTTCTTCCGGATTTTCTTTTAAAATTTGATTTACTAAACTATCCAATTCATCTTGATCTGAGATCTGAACAAGTCCTTTTTCCTGAACATAACTCTCTGGATTCAAACCGTGATACATGAGTTCTGGAAAGATCTGTTTGCCAATCTTCATATTTATCCTACCATCAGCGATTAATTGCAGCAGACCAGCCAATTGTTTTGGTAAAAACGGGCAGTTAGATATCTTCCAATCCTGCTCTCGTAACTCCCTCAACATCTCAGTCATCAGCCAATTACTTACTGTCTTGGGTTCCTGAAAATAATAGACTGTTTCTTCAAAGTAATCGGCCAGATCCCTTTCTGAAGTCAATATTTGGGCATCCCCCAAAGGGAGTTGATACTCTTCACAGAATCTCTCCATCTTTAAGGCAGGCAATTCAGGTAATTCCCTGTGCCAATTATCAATCTTACCCTTATCCAGAAGCAAAGGGACTAAATCCGGATCAGGAAAGTATCTATAATCATGCGCCTCTTCTTTCCCTCGCATTGATCGGGTAACACCCTGACTCTCATCAAAGAGCAACGTCTCCTGAACAACCTTCTCGTGATCCTCCAAAAGGCTAGATTGTCTATATATCTCATACTCCAAAGCCTTATGGACATGACGAAACGAATTCATATTCTTCAGCTCAGTCCTAGTCCCAAATTCAAATTGCCCTAATGGCCTTATTGAAATATTAGCATCACATCGAAAATTGCCTTCTTCCATATTCCCATCACAAATATCCAAATATCGCAAAATACTACGCAAAGACTTCAAATAAGCTACAGCTTCGTCTGGACCCCGAATATCCGGGGCACTGACAATCTCGATCAAAGGGACGCCAGTGCGGTTCAAATCTACAAAGCTTAAATTCTCAGACGGGGAGTGGATAGATTTTCCAGCATCTTCTTCCATATGAATACGAATAATACCAATATGCCTTTTGTCTTCTCCAACTTGAATCTCGACCACTCCATGTTCAGCCAGAGGTTGTTCATATTGCGAAATTTGATAACCTTTGGGCAAATCCGGATAAAAGTAGTTCTTTCGGGCAAAGACAGATCTCTGGTTTACTGTACAATAAACCGCCAAAGCCATCTTGACAGCATACTCTACAGCCTTGACGTTCAATACCGGCAAAAGACCCGGCATTCCCGTACAAACAGGACATGTATTGGTATTGGGATCTCGGCCAAACGTGGTAGAACAAGAACAAAAAAGCTTTGATCGTGTCTTTAACTGGGCATGGACCTCCAGACCAATTACCGCCTCATAGCCTTGCATGCATACACTCCTTTATTATGCCAAGTCAAAATCAAACTATACCTCTAGCCCACAAGAGATGGAAGTTTAGCTACTTTTTTATCAGAAAAGAGACTTGTCTAATTGTAAATAAATTTACAGTTAATCACAATTGTTGATCTCTAGCAACCAAGATGTAGGCATAGCCTCTGTCCTTGAGATGACCGGCTGTATATCGGGCCTTATCCCCGGTCCCACAGAATAAGTCAAGATGATGACCCTTAACCGCGCCACCTACATCTTGAACAAGCCCCAAACCAACCAATGGGAGTGTACCCCTAGTCTTTGAAGCTGGCAAGTTTACAGAGTAAACCAAAAGGGAACCAAGTGCTAGGAGAGAAGGATCTGAGGCCAAACTGAACAAGGGTTTGATTTTCTTCCCCATAGCCCCATAAGGTCCGTCAGTGCGTAGACGGAAAAAGACATAACTTGGATTTGTATAGAGTATCTCAGGTAACAAGTCTTGATTTTGTCCAAGATATTCTTTGATTGATTGCATACTTACAGATTCAAGTTCTAGATATCCCTTGTCAGATAAGACACGTCCTAGAGAGACATACTTTCTGCCGTTTTTACCGGCATAGCCAATATGCTTTGTCCGGCCATCAGGGAGTTGCAAAATCCCTGATCCTTGAATCTGTAAGAAAAACAGGTCAACAGCGTCCTTAGCCCAGGCAATTGTTTCCGACTTGCCCTTCAAGCTACCATTTTTTTCAATAGACTTGCGCTCATAATAGGGGTGAATAGTCCCGTTTTTTATCCTGTATACAAGACTTTGTCCCTGCCAGCGGGGATGAAATTGTCCCAGATCGGCAACTTTCAAATTACTGGGCAGGCCATAGATCGGATAAGGGTATCCTGGTCGAGGCGAAAGGCTGGCCTCTATTTGAGGTTCAAAATAACCAGTAAATAATATTTTGGACCGAATTTTATACCATTGGAAGTGATCAATGAGCAAATCTTGATTCGTATCCAATAAAGGTAAAAGGTCAAGGAGGGTATTCAATGTATCTTCCAGATATTTCCATTCCAGCTCAAGGCCGTAACTCTTAATAGCTATCTCCTCTGACGGTTGGGCCGAGACATAGGCCAAACTCCTCTCCAAAGGCTTCCTCAACTCCTGCCAAGAACTTAAGCCTTGTTTTGAAAGATCTATCTGCTTTAAAACAGATTTAATCTTGTCTTGATCAAGCTGAACAATCCTCTTCTCTATAACCTTCTCAGGCATACAACCCCAAAAAGTCATCAACAATAAAAAAGAAAAGAACAAAATAACAAAGATACTTATTCCTGACCAAGGCTTCTCCTGCCCCTTGACCGAAAATTCTCTGCTTCGATATGAAATTTTGACCTCTCTCATAGACGTTATCTACTGAACCCTTACTTTATTCATATTTATTTAACCCTCATCCAGCCCTTTCAAAAGGGCTGGACAACTAAGCATAAAAGAAGACGTTGACCGTTCACCGTGGACCGTGAACCGTAAGACAAAGATGTTAAGAAATTACTCCTTTTTTTCTTATTTCTTCGGTCAACGGTCAACGGTTCACGGTCCACGTTCTTTCATGTTAACCCACATGCCTTTACAGGCACAACGAAGCATGAAAAGATCGTGAACCGAGAACCGTGAACCGCAAGATAAAGCGATTAAGAAATGATCTCTTGATTCTTCTCTCTTCGGTCCACGGTCAACGGTTCACGGTCCACGTTCTTTCATGTTAACCCCCATGTCATAAGACTTCTTTGTGGATCAAAGGAGGTCCTCAAGACTAAATCCAAACTACTATATATCCATTTTGCTTTCAACAAAGCATGGCTTAAACCACATATTCCTTAAACCATGTTTGGTGGTAAAAAGTCAATATATTTTTCCTTAGCCATTAGCAAAGGTCAACCACCGGATTTGATGTAACCTTTGTGTCTGAGCTTTTGGATATAATTGTGCCTAACAGGCTGAATAAACAGCAATTTTTTCTCTGCCTCAGATATCTTAACTACATCACCAGGATATAGTGCTGTTCCTGTCTGACCATCCATCGTCAGATAGACATCTGATGATGACTGCTCTACAAGAACGGATACAGTCTGCCTCCCTGGAAGTATCATTGGTTTTAATTCATCCCGAAAAGGGCAAATAGGGCATATTTCCATAACCTCAAGTTCCGGACTTATGACCACTCCGCCGGCTGCTACTGCATAAGCTGTTGAGCCTACAGGGGTGGAAACTATAACCCCATCAGCTCGAAAGGAGCCTATCTCCTCTTGATCATACCATAACCTCAATCGAACCAAACGAGCTGTTCCGCCCCGACCAATAACAACATCGTTGACCACTTGTCCCTTTTCTAACAACTTATTTTCCCTAACTATTTTATAATCCAAAATTATACGGGGCGACAAGGTAAATTCCTTAGCCAAAATCTCCCTAAAGACTTTCTCCCAGCCATCTGGAGAAAGTTCAGTCAAGAAACCGACCTGACCAAGATTCAGGCCAAGGAAGGGAATTTCGTATTCACCAAGTTGCCGGGCTACACTCAGCATAGTCCCGTCACCACCCAAAACAAGTATCAAATCAGGTAAAGGAGAAGACAAGATCATTTGTCCTGCGTCGACTTGATTATCTTTAATAGTCGATTCTATATTGACCCCTTTAAGCCATTTCTGGATCCTCTGTCCCAGAATTAGGGCCTTCTTGTCCTGGGCCTTTGTTAAAATAAGTATAAAATTTATCGAATAAGCCATAGAAATCCCTCTTTAGTCCAAAGTCAAAAGATATTCAACCATCATATATCAACCTTGTCAGTCTTCTGCTTTTAGTTTTATTCCTAGTGACTCCTTGACAAAACTTCTTCTATAGTTAATAATTATTTTTTGATTGAGCGGGTGTAACTCAGATGGTAGAGTACAAGCTTCCCAAGCTTGGAGTCGCGGGTTCGACCCCCGTCACCCGCTCCACTCCAAAGTTTATGTTTTCTGTTAAGACTTAATTAAGGGGTGGGCCTGGAGGTCCACTTTTTTTTTGGTGGGTTGATTAATAACCCCAAAATGAGTAAACCCTATTTGTCCTACGATAATATGCCAAGGGAATCCCAGAAGATTTATCAACGTCTTATTGAGCTTGTTCAACCACTGATCAACTCATTTGGTTTGTACCTCTGGGGTATTGAAGTTCCCACTGCCAGAGGTGGAGTCCTTAGGGTTTACATTGATTCCCCTGAAGGGGTGACAGTGGATCAATGTGCTGAAGTGAGCAAACACCTTAATATTCTCCTTGATGTCGAAGATCCATTGCCCGGGCCATATACCCTGGAAGTTTCCTCTCCAGGAATGGAAAGACAGTTCTTTTCCATTGACCAACTCCAAGACTATGTCGGCAATCGATTGTTTCTACAACTAAAAGAACCTGTCCAGGGAAGTAAAAAATGGCGAGGAGACTTGCTAAAGACTGAAGAGAACACAATCTTTATTCAAACTCAACAGCAAAAGATTTCTTTTCCTTGGTCAACAATCAAAAAGATTCATTTAATCTATGAAAGATGACCTTGAAAGATTGAGGTGATTACTTTTAACTATCTCAATCAACTAACAATCTCAATAGACTACAATATTAGAATTAGGCCTGCATGTCATAGAACATGTCTTTTACACATTTCCTGCAGGCAGAGGCTAGATGACGGAAATAAGAGATCAAAAAGAGACAAATATATTCAACCGAGCGCTTTGAGGCACAAAATTACTATATATTGCCCATCTTTATAACCATAAAAAATCACTTTGAATTATACTATTTGTCTTCTGTCATCTGATCTTGGAGGTCGCCCATGAGTTTAGAACTCAAGAAATCAATTGATCATATCAGTAAAGAACGTCGAATCGACCGGGATATATTGATAGACACACTTGAAGAAGCTGTTCGTACAGCTGTTAACAAAAAATTTAACAATAAATTAGATATCGAAGTCAATTTTAACGAGGAAAACGGCGAAATAGAAGTTTACCAATTCAAAATCGTTTTGAATGAAATAGAAGACCCGGAAACTGAGATCTCTTTCTTAGAAGCAAAAAAGATTGATCCCAACGTTACCCTTGAAGATGAGCTTGGTTTTCGTTTACATATTGAGGATCTTGGTCGAATTGCCGCTCAATCCGCCAAGCAGGTTATTATTCAACGCATGCGTGATGCGGAACAAGAGATTATCTATGAAGAATACAAAGACCGGCTAGGGGAAATTATCAGCGGAACAATCCAACGCCGAGAAAGGTCGGGCTGGATCATCAATCTTGGCCGTACAGAGGCCATTTTACCAAAAGATGAGCAAATTCCAAGAGAACACTATAAACGTGGGGACCGCATTCAAGGATATATCTTTGATGTCAAAAAACAAGGCCGTGGTCCTCAAATTGTCTTGACTCGTTCCCATCCAGACTATATGGAAGCCTTGTTTAGGATTGAAGTACCGGAAATCAGTGACGGAACAATCAAGGTGATGGGTATTGCCAGGGACCCTGGTTATCGAGCTAAAGTTGCTCTCTTTTCCAGAGACCGGGATGTTGACCCGGTCGGTGCCTGTGTAGGAGTCAGAGGGTCAAGGATCAATAAGATTGTCCAGGAGTTTAAAGGAGAAAAAATCGATATTGTCCTTTGGAGTCATGACATCACTACCTATGCTGTCAATGCACTTTCCCCGGCCAGGATCTCCAGCATAACTGTTGATGAGGACGAAAACACCTTAGAGGTGATAGTCCCTGACAATCAATACTATTTAGCCATTGGACAAAAGGGTCAAAACGTCAAACTGGCCAGTAAACTACTGGGTTGGTATATAGATATCATCACTGAGAGCCGTTATGGGGAAATGTTTGACACCAAAAAGAACTTTGAGCAGCTGAGTCAAGTCACAGGCATCCCTTCGGACAACTATTTACAAGCCGGCTTCAAAAACTTGCAAGAACTCGAACAAGCTGCTGATACTGAACTCTTAGCCATTAAAGGCATGAATGACAAAAGCCTTCAAGACCTGAGATCAGCTATCAATCTCTTAAAGACATCATAGGACATTTATAGAGATTATGTCTTCTACCCATATTCCTTACAGGATGTGCGCCATTTGCAAGAAAAGGTTTACGAAGAGAGATCTCCAACGTCACGTCTTAAGGAATATGGGAAATGGAAAGAAAGAATTCCTTCCAGATCCCCACAAACTGCTTCCAGGACGAGGATACTATGTATGCTCTCATCCGCAGTGTCAGAAAAGATTTAACAAATTCCGGGGTTGGAAGAAGTGCAGGGGGTAAACAGCATGACCACAAAAATGCGTGTAAGGGAGTTATCAGCAGAACTTGGAATATCCAATAAAGAACTCCTCCATATATTGAGAAGCCAAAATATCCAGGTCAAAAGCCATATGAGTGGATTAAGTCAAGAAGAGATTGACCTTGTACGAACAACTCTTAAACAAGAAACTCAGAGCCAAACCCAAGATACAATCACCTCTTCCGGGGTTATTGTGAGACGTCGACATCACAAAAGAGAATCTGACAAGGCTAAAGCTAGGCAACAGACTCAGGCTACTGACACTGAAAAGACCTCAGAACAAGTATCAATCTCTGACACTAAAGATAAAGATTCTTCAGCTGGATCTGTTGACCAAGATTTAGAGGAAATGAGCAGGCCAAAAGACCAAAGCTCAAGCCGTCAACAGCCTGATGAATCAGCTCCGATTACTAGTGAAAAAATGCAAACCCAAGCCCCAGAAAAATCAAGTTTAGAAGGAAAGGAAACTCCTTCTCCAGACTCTTCAACTAAACATCGCCGCAAAAAAAGACCTTCGAAAAAAAAGAAACAGGATCTTCCCCCCCAAGTTACTGTCATTTCTAGACCTGAAGAGACACAGCAACCTGAAGTAACTCCCGCAGAACAAGATCAGACTATATCAGAATCAGAAACTCAAAAGGTCTTTCAAGAAACAGAAAAAACAGAATCCTCAACCCCTGAAAAGACCGAAGATCAAGCAAACAAAAAGAAAAAGAAAAAAGATAAACGTACAGTCGATGTCTCTTCCCTTTATGAGGAAAAAGAACCTCGCAAAGACAAGGTTGACTGGAAAAAGAAAAAAACAACCGAGATCAAAGACAAGACAGGGGGTAAAGCAAATTTCAAGAAAAAATCTTCTCCGCAAAGAAACCTTCAAGATCAAGAAGCAACGCCACAAACCAAGACACAACCCATTAAAGCAACCAAAAAAAAGATCAAAATGGAAGAGGCTATTCGGGTCTCGGAACTCGCTCAGGAAATGGGGATTAAGGCTCAAGAGATTATAAAAGTACTCATAAATCTTGGGGTCATGGCTACAATTAATCAATCCTTGGATGTTGACACAGCCATACTTGTTGCGGCTGAATTCGGGTTTGAAGTTGAAAAAATAGGTTTTTCAGAAGAGGAGTTTATTCTACCCCAATCAGAGGATCAGCCAGAAGAACTGCATCCCAGATCACCGGTTGTAACTATTATGGGCCATGTTGACCATGGTAAGACCTCTTTGCTGGACAGCATTCGCGAATCTCACATTATCGATAGTGAATCCGGAGGGATTACACAGCATATCGGAGCCTATCATGTCAATCTTGACGGCCATCCTATTGTCTTCCTGGATACCCCCGGACATGAAGCCTTTACAGAAATGCGTTCCCGAGGGGCCCAAGTAACTGATATTGTTATCCTTATAGTTGCAGCTGATGATGGTGTCATGAATCAAACCGTAGAGGCTATTAATCATGCCAAGGCAGCCAACGTACCAATTGTTGTTGCCATTAATAAGATTGACAAGGACAATGCCGACAAGCAAAGAGTTAAAAGGGAACTTGCCGAACATGGATTGATCCCTGAAGAATGGAGCGGTGATACCATTACTACCGATATTTCAGCCAAACAACGCATCGGTCTTGAGCAACTCCTGGAAATGGTACTGCTCCAGGCAGAAGTCCTTGATCTAAAAGCCAACCCCAATAAACGAGCCAGAGGTCATATTGTCGAGGCCAGACTAGACAAAGGACGTGGTCCGGTTGGAACAGTTCTAATCCAGGAAGGAACTTTGCATACCGGAGATCCCTTTGTGTGCGGTCTTTTCCATGGCAAAGTCCGGGCTATGTTCAATGACCGGGGAGATAAAATAACAAAAGCAGGCCCGTCTATACCGGTAGAAGTCCAAGGGTTCGAAGGCGTCCCGAATGCAGGTGATGCATTTGTCATAGTTGAAAACGAAAAGGTAGCTAAACGTATCAGTGAGAACCGTCAAACAAAATACCGCGAGCAAGAACTTGCCAAAGAAACAAAGCTAACCCTAGAAAGTTTTTTTGCAGCCAAGGCAGAGGAGGAGATCAAAACCCTCTATCTAATCCTAAAGACTGATGTCCAAGGATCTCTGGAAGCAATTAGCGAATCAATTCACAAGCTCAACACCGAAGCAGTCAAAATAAACATAATTCATGGCGGTATTGGGGCCATTACCGAATCCGATATCAAACTGGCTTCAGCCTCAAATGCGGTAATAATTGGATTCAATGTCCGTCCTACCGCCAAAATAAAAAATATTGCTGAAAAAGAAGGAGTTGACATCCGTTTTTATGATGTCATCTATCACCTGGTCAGCGAGGTCAAAGAGGCCATGGCCGGTATGCTTGCCCCTGTTTCTCGTGAAGTTTACCTAGGCCAGGCTGAGGTACGAAACACCTTTCAAGTACCAAAGATCGGTACTGTGGCTGGCTGTTTTGTCCTAGATGGCAAATTAAAGAGGAATGGAGGTATCCGGCTCCTAAGAGACGGTGTGGTTATCTATACTGGGAAGTTGAGCTCTTTAAAACGTTTCAAAGACGATGTCAAAGAGGTAACTAAGGACTATGAATGCGGTGTCGGTTTAGACAACTTCAATGATATCAAAATAAACGACATCATTGAGGCCTTTGAGGAAGTTCAAGAAAAAGCGACCCTTGATTAGTAACCTGAAAGAATATTGACCGTGAACCGCAAGATGAAGAAATTAAGAAATGGATTCTTCATGCATCCTTTGGTTAACGGTCAACGGTTCACGGTCCACATTCTTTTCATGTTAATCCCTAAATACATATATAAAGACCATGCTAATTGGGACATTAACAATTCAATTCCGACTGCACGGGATTTTCTCCAAAAAGGAAAAGCGAAGTATAGCTGAAAAATTAAAACAAAAACTGCGAAACAAATTTAATGTTTCCGTTGCCGAGATTGGAGCCCAAGATAGTTTGGATTTCTTAATTTTGGCTATTATTACAGTTGCCAATGAGTCACGGAGAGTGGACAGTATACTGAATAAAGCCTTGATCATGTTAGAATCTCTTACTTCAGAAGAAATCATCGATGTCTCTACTGAAATATTCAGTGCCTGAAATTTACATCTGAAAGTCTCGAATAGAGCCATCTTTAATAAATAGTGCCTAAAACACAAAGTATTTGTTTAGCCGTTATAATCTAATTCAAAAAAAGGCTAAACTAATACAGAACATATATTTTTATGCAACAATCTGTCTCAAGAAGAGCAAAACGTCTTGAAGAGGCCATATTACAGGAATTGGCTCAAATTCTTATCGAAGACATCCAGGACCCCAGACTGACCCTTGTAACCCTTAGTGGAGTACGTCTAAATGTCGACCTTACCATCGCAGAGGTCCTATATACCCATAGCGGAGAGGCATCCAAAATGTCTGATGTACAAAAGAGCCTGGAATCAGCCCGGGGATATATCCGGAAACTCCTTGGTCAACGTCTAAAATTCAAATATGTTCCCCAACTCCGCTTCAAATGGGATGACTATCTGGAGGAGATTATCTATGAGCCCCCGGAATGAGCTGTCCTCTTTTTTACGAGACAAAGATAATTTCCTTGTTGTCTCTCATACAAATCCAGATGGTGATGCCATTGGTTCAATGCTGGCTATGGGCTGTCTACTTCAGGAAATGGGGAAATCATTCAGCCTCTATAATCAATCAGGACTCCCTGAAAGATTCACTTGGCTCGAACCACCTTGGAACATTACAAGCAAACTGTCAGAGGTCTTGACCGATCACCGGCAGTGGTTTGTCGTACTTGACTGTGGTGACACCGATCGAATGGGGGAGGACATTGAACCATATATCGAAAAAGGGATAACCTGTAATATCGATCACCATATGGGTAACCCACATTTTGGTTTTATAAATTGGGTTGAACCAGACAGATCTTCGGTTGGGGAAATGATAGCCCTATTAGCCCAAGATCTAGGGTTCCCCTTGTCAGGAATTCTCGGTCAAAGCCTGTATCTGGCTATTGTTTCCGATACCGGTTTTTTCAGTTATAGCAATACCACTCCGGAAACTCTGCAAATAGTCTCAAAATTGCTCCAAGCTGGTTTAGATCCAGGTTCTTTCAATGCCAAATATCAGCAGCAATGGACATTAAATAAACTCAGACTGCACGGTTATGCCATGCAGGATGTCTCCCTTTACTCCCATGGTCAAATCGGAGTTATCAGGGTGCCTAAATCCTTACTCCATGAGACCCAGACCACATCAGATGATTGTGAAGGTTTGGTCAACTACCCCCGTCAAATAAAAGGGGTCAAAGTCGCGGTCAGCTTACGTCAACAAGACTCAGAGCAGATAAGATTCAGTTTACGCTCCTGGGGAGAAATAAATGTCAGAGACATAGCCGTACACTTTGATGGAGGAGGGCATCATAATGCATCCGGAGGTACAATCAAGGCCAGTCTAACTGAAGCTGAAAAACATCTTGTGCAAGCCATCCAAACTGTCCTGAAGCCCTAACAAGATGAGTAATATCGACAGGCAAAAACTACACAGTCCTTGTATTCTTCATTAAAAGTACAAAACAGATCAGGATCATGAATAATCCAATTCCTCAGGCCAATGGCCTGCTGCTTATTGACAAACCTGCAGGATTAAGCTCAGCTAACTGTTTGGAATATGTAAAAAAGAATTTAAATCAAAAAAAGATTGGGCATGCCGGAACATTGGATCCAATGGCTAAAGGCTTGCTCATTGCTCTTTTAGGTAAAGGAACTAAAGTTGCCCCATATATAACCGCAGGTCAGAAAACATATCAAGGCCAGTTGCAATTAGGATTTGTAACTGATACTTACGATAAAGAAGGGGCTATTATTGAGGAACATCCTTGGCAAAATATTAGCCAGGATGAGGTCATTTCGGAAATAAGCTCCTGGTCTTCTCTTCAAAAACAGGATATACCCCCTTATTCGGCAGCCAAACATCAGGGAAAAACCTTCTATAGCCTGAAAAGAAACGGTCAAACTGTCCCAAACAGGACAAAGACTATACATATTGACCAAGTTGAGGTCTTAAGCATACAATTACCACTTATTTCCTTTCGACTTCTTTGTTCACATGGAACATATATACGCTCCCTGGCCCACAGCCTGGGGATGCGACTTGGATGTGGTGCAGTTCTTATGGATTTGGTCCGAGAAAGGAGCGAGCCTTTTTCCCTAAATAGGGCCTTTGGGTTAGAAAAGCTCCTCAATGAACCAGAACTCTTTTTGCAAAGGGTGGTCCCATTAGAGGACAGTTTGCCTCACTGGCCCAAAATACATCTAAACCAGGACCAAGTCCAAAAAGTAGGCCATGGTGTTAGACTAAAGACCAGTGAAACTAAGGCCTCTCATATTGACCACTCCGAATCCAGGGCAATATTTATTTCCCCTGGTGGGAATGCAGTGGCTCTAGTAGAAGCTGAACAGCAAAAAGGTCAAGGCGAAATCTGGAAAATCCTCCGCGGCCTATAAAAGAGTCTACCCATAGGAGCCGGCTTCTTTGATTGTAAACAAAAAAAACATTTTTTTAAGGAGGACTTGCTGTGGTATTAAATACAAGTGAAAAACAAAACATTATTGAAGAATTCAAAACCCATGAGTCTGACACCGGTTCACCGGAAGTGCAGATTGCCTTATTAACCAAGAGAATTGTTTATCTGACCGAACACTTTAAAAAACACAAGCAGGATAAACATTCTAGGACAGGATTGATTAAGTTGGTCGGTCAGCGGAGGAAACTGCTCACCTACTTACGTCAAAAAGAGGTACAAAGATATCGTGACCTCATAAAACGTCTCAACTTGAGAAAGTAAACCAGATATTAACCCGCATTGATTTTACTTTTCGGGTAGAGAGGAGAAAAAATTAGAATGAATCATATACAGAACCATATCTCTAAAGTATCAACGACAATTAACCATTCTGAATATTTGATAGAAACAGGCCGAATGGCTAATCAGGCCCACGGGAGTGTTTGGATCCAGCAGGGAGATACTGTTGTTTTAGTTACAGCCGTAAGTCAACCCCTAGAAAGAGATATTGACTTTATGCCCCTTGTTGTCGACTACCAAGAAATGTCCTATGCTTCAGGAAGAATCCCTGGAAGTTATTTTCGACGCGAGATTGGTCGTCCAAGCGAAAGGGAAACGCTTGTATCCAGACTTATAGACCGCCCTTTGAGGCCTCTTTTCCCAGCAGGATTCCAACAAGAGGTTCAAATTATTGCCACCGTGCTTTCGGCAGATCCGGAACATGACCCTGATATATTAGCTATCACCGGGGCCTCAGCCTCCTTGCATATCTCTCATATTCCCTTTTCCGGTCCCATTGCTGGAGCTCGCATAGCCTGTGTGGACAATTCATTTATTCTCAACCCCAAGTATTCCGAACTAGAAGTAAGTGAAATCGATCTTGTTATTGCCGCCTCACAAGAATCTGTAGTCATGGTTGAAGGTCAGGCCCATTCCGCCTCTGAAGATTTGATTGCTGAAGCCATATCCTGGGGACATGAACAGATCAAGCCCTTTCTTGAATTGCAAAATGAGCTACAGGAGAAATCTGGCCAGCCCAAGATAGAGGTTCCTGAGTTAGAAACAGATGAAGAAATCAAGTCTCGAATTCGCCAACTGGCCTATGAACCTCTAAGTCAGGCCTTAAGTACAACCGACAAGATCGAGCGGCAAAAAGCCAAAAAAGCCGTCAAAGAATCAGTTCATCCCGCTTTGGAACAAGAATTTGCCGATGATCCGGAACGCCTAAAAGCTCTTTCTTCATATATAAAAGAACTGGAATCCGAAATTGTTCGAACCAATATCCAAAAGCAAGGCAAACGAATAGACGGACGAGACTTAACATCGATCCGTAGCTTATCAACTGAGGTTGGTCTCTTGCCCCGAGTCCACGGCTCTTCTCTCTTCACTAGAGGAGAGACAAAGGCACTGGGAGTAGTCACCTTGGGGAGCAGCCACGATGAACAGCATATTGAGACCTTGACAGGCGAAGAAAACAAACGCTTTATGGTCCACTACAACTTTCCCCCTTACTGTGTTGGAGAGGTCAAGATGCTACGTGGTCCTGCCCGTAGAGAGATAGGCCATGGCGCTCTAGCCGAACGTTCCCTCAAACCTATCTTACCCACTCCTGAAGAGTTCCCCTTTACCATCCGGATAGTCTCGGAGATTATGGAGAGTAATGGTTCCTCATCTATGGCCACTGTATGTGCCGGAAGTATGGCTCTGATGGATGCCGGGGTACCAATAAAAGCACCAGTAGGCGGAATTGCCATGGGTTTGATCAAAGAGGGGGATGACTATTTTATCTTAACTGATATTCTGGGCGATGAAGATCATCATGGGGATATGGACTTTAAAGTTGCCGGAACTAAAGAGGGCATCACCAGCATTCAAATGGATATCAAGATCTCCGGCATCCCAAGTGATATTTTACGCAAGGCCCTGTATCAAGCCCAGGATGCCAGATTAGAAATTCTGGATCATATGAAGGGCATCCTAGAACAACCTAGAAATAATCTTTCTGAGCATGCCCCGCAACTACAGACTATTGAAATCGATCCTGAACGTATCAAGGACATCATCGGCCCGGGTGGAAAAACGATCAAAGCGATAACAAAAGCTACCGGAGCCTCAATTGATATTGAAGATGGAGGGAAAATCAATATATTTGCCCCAAACAGCACCTCACTTCAAGAGACTATGGACAAAGTACTCTTTTATGATCAAAGGCCTGAAATAGGTAAAAACTATCTGGGCAAGGTAAAAAATATAAAAGATTTTGGCGCTTTTGTTGAGATACTACCCAATGTTGACGGGATGATCCATATTTCCCAACTGGATATCAACCGGGTCAATAATATATATGAAGCAGTCCAAGTTGGAGATGAAATGTGGGTCAAGGTCATTGATATTGAAAAAGATGGGGGAAGGATTCGCTTGAGTCGCAAAGCTGTTCTAATGGAGGAAAAGGGAGAGAACTACACCCCACCACCACAAAACCCAAAACAGAAAGACTCCTCCAGATCAAATTCTCAAAAAACACACTCAAACAAGAGATAATAGCCCTGACTCTTAATTGGTTACTATCCGAAAATTTTTGATTTCCGGATATGGAAACAACAAGTTTTCAATTCGGAAACTATTTTTCATTTGGCAAGAAAATCAGTAAAATTATGAGAGGCGTATCTTAATACGTTGACGAATAATTTTGCAGATTGATGCAATCAAACGGGAAAAGGACAGTTTCCGGATGAAAACTAATTGATTGTCTGGTCTATTCTTAGAGAGAAAGTGAGCG
>CAYUNZ010000001.1:44407-48762 GCA_964446205.1 uncultured Desulfohalobiaceae bacterium
TTTCCGGATGAAAACTAATTGATTGTCTGGTCTATTCTTAGAGAGAAAGTGAGCGCATAAGACAAAATAATATCATCAGACTTAGGTTCCTAGAAAAGACCGGAGCGTAAATGTATCAACACTTACCATCCCTACAGGAACTATCGCTTTTTTTTTATTCTATAAGTACTTTTGAGATCAAACTCATCTTTAGCCTTAACATTTTTTACCATCTTCATTACCTGCTCCTTGCTTCTTCTTTACCCTGTCAGTAAAAACCAGCGAGACAGAAAAAGTGACACCCCAAAAATCCAATCCGATATGGATAAGCGCTGCTGAAACATCCGCTGATATCCATGGTTCTCAACTTATTCAAGCTATCAAAGAGTATGCTCCTGATATTTCTCTGATTGGCATGGGGGGTCCGGAAATGAGACAGCAACAATTCAAGTCCTTGATTAATTCCGAATCGATCTCAGCCATGGGCTTTACTGAAGTCTTGTCTTTATTGCCCAGAATATTTCGTATTTTTGGCTTTATCAAACAATATTTTCGTTCATTTAATCCACAGGCAGTTGTTCTAATAGATGCCCCAGACTTTCACTTTCACATTGCCAAAAAAGCCTCAAAACTTAACATCCCTGTTTTTTACTATATAAGTCCGCAAATTTGGGCCTGGAGAAAAAGAAGGATACATTTTCTTAAGAAATATGTAGACAAGCTCTTGTGTATCCTCCCTTTTGAGAAAGAGTTCTTTGCTGCTTATGGTCTTGATGTTGAATTCGTCGGACATCCTTTGATTCAACAAATCAATTATCCGGTCCTCGACACCATCAAAGCCCAGGACAACATTCTGGGAGTAATGCCTGGTAGCCGAGGCAAAGAACTGTCTGCGCTATTGCCTTCTTTCGCCCAAGCAGCCAGGATAGTCTCCAAGATCAAACCAGACATGCACTGGAAAATATTTCAGGCCCCAAATATAGATGTAGGTCAAATTCAGATCCAATGGCCAAAAGAGCTAAAAACCGAGATTATTCCCTTCAACAATCGCTATGTTGAGATGAAAACATGCCAATTGCTACTTACTGCTTCCGGAACAGCCAGTCTTGAAAGCGCCTTATTACAAGTACCTGCCATTGTAGCTTATAAGCTCTCAAAAATCAGCTATATTATCGGACGCTGCTTTGTTGACGTTCCTTATATTAGCATGCCAAACTTAATCTTGCAAAAAAAGATCTATCCAGAATTCATACAAGATCAGGTGACAGGAGAAAACCTGGCCAAGCACATCCTATTTTGGCTCAACAATGAAAATGAAATTAAGAACATTGGTTATAAACTGAAAAGGACTAGATCGATACTTGGACAAAACCACGCCTCCAGAACCTCGGCCAGAATTATCCTGGGTGAACTTGGTCATAAAATCAACCAGTTAAAAGAACAAAGGACAAATAACTATCCAGGACAAAAACAATTCTAGTCATTAACCCTCATGCCCAGATGGACATAAAGAAAAGCTCCCGATATCCTTCTAAAATTATTCTTATAAATTTTCATTCTTCTTTTCGTGTTTTTTCGTGTGTTTCGTGGGCTAAATTCTATTCCTGTTAATCTTTATAGACATAAAACAATAAAAGGCTCCATTTATGAAAAGAACAAGTTTGGGCATCATTGGTGTCGGACACTTGGGAGAGATCCACACCAAGATAGCTGCCCAGAGTCAACAGATTGATCTAATAGGTATCTATGACATTGACCAAGAACGGGGTCAAATTGTTGCTGAAAAGTATAAGACTCATTTGTTCCCCGATTTGGAAACCCTGCTCAAAAAAGTAGAAGCGGTTAGTATTGTTGTCCCGACTGAGAATCACTACAAAACAGCCAGTACAAGCCTTGAGCATGGCTGTCATCTGTTCATTGAAAAACCGATTACAGCTAAGACCCAAGAGGCCAAGTCCCTAATCAAAATGGCCAAAGAAAATCAGCTAAAGCTCCAGGTCGGACATATTGAACGTTTTAATCCCGCATTTTTGTCCTTACAAGGTTATTCACTCCAGCCATTGTTCATCGAATCCCACAGATTGAGCCAGTTTAACCCAAGAGGGACTGATGTTAGCGTTATCTTAGATCTGATGATCCATGACATTGATATCGTGCTCAACCTCATTCAATCTCCATTGGAATCGATTCAAGCCTGTGGGGTATCAGTAGTCTCAAACTCTGAAGATATCGCCAATGTCCGTTTAAGCTTTGCCAACCAGGCAGTGGCCAATCTTACCACAAGTCGAATTTCAGCCAAAAGTATGCGCAAAATAAGACTATTCCAAAGGCATGCCTATGTGACTATTGATTTTCTTCAACGAGAATCAGAAATCATGACCTTGCAAAACGAATCAGATTGGAGCTTTGAGAACACGCAAAGAATACAGATGAGCACCATCGGTGTTGGTGAGTACCAGAAGAATCTAATCCTGGAAAAACCACATCACAAGGATATCAATTCCTTACAAACTGAACTAGAGGGATTTGTCCAGGCAATTGAAAACAATAGCCCTGTGATGGTTTCAGGTGAGGAGGGACTTAGGGCCTTAGAAGTGGCCTTGATCATTTTGGACCAGATCAAAAGACCTCAAGATTAACAGGAAAAGAACGTTTACCGTTTACCGAAGAATGGGAAACAAAGATCGAATGTAATATACTATAAGGAAAATTTGGCTATAATTTATTTTTATTATTTCTTCGGTCAACGGTAAACGGTTAACGATAAACATCTTTTTTATGCTCACTTGTGCCCAATCAGGATTTGAGGATCAATTGACAACAGCTCAGATAACGACAAGATCCAAATTGAAATAACATGTTCCATTATCTGGACGAATCAAGATACTGAAAGAAATCACTCTCCGGGGTTAGAACAAGCGTGGTCTTATTCCCCAAGCTATTTTTATAAGCCTCGAGACTCCGAGTAAAGGAATAAAACTCGGAAGAACTGCTGTAAGCATCTCCATATATCTTGGTTGACTTGGCATCTCCTTCACCATAGATTATATCGGCTTTCTTCTTTGCTTCAGCCAAAATAACTCTTTTATCCCGGTCTGCTGCAGATTGAATTTCCTGAGCTTTTTCCTTACCTTCAGCCCTATACTCATTGGCCTCACGATTCCTTTCCGAGCGCATCCTAGCATATATGGCCTTTCTGTTTTCAGGGGGCAAATCAGTCCGTTTAATTCTAACATCAAGTACACTTATCCCATAATCATCCAGGAGAGTATCTGCGTTCTTGGTAACTTCCTGCATGATTTGAACACGTTTTGAGGTGACAATCTCATTTAGGGTGTTCTTGCCAAGGAGTTCCCGTATCTCACCGTAGACAACATCATCTATTCGATCGACAGCAGAAGAAAAGTTTCGAACAGATCGATAGAAACCGAGGAGATCTTCAATCCGCCATCGACAATAGTTGTCAACTACTAGATTCTTTTTATCTTTGGTCAGTATCTCTTCTGGTTCCACATCGTATTCCTGGACCCGAATATCATACTTGATTACATTCTGTAGAAAAGGAAGTTTGAAATGCAATCCCGGATTCAAACTTATAGCGACCGGCTTACCCATCTGAAGGACCATAGCCCTTTCGGTCTGATCAACAGTGTAAAAGCTTTGGCCAACCAAGATCAGTAAGAGAATGACAACAACTACTACTGCAATGGGGAATTTAGACATATTTTTGAGCTCCTTGAGCTATTTTTCTTGAAAGATTTCAGCAACCGTCTATTTCGTTTGCTGATTCTGCCTGATTCGGTCAATAGAAAATAATGGCAACATACTACCACTCATCTCAGAAGAAACAAGGATTTTATCAAGGTCTTCATGAGCAAGGATCTTTTCAATCGACTCTATGTAGAGTCTCTTCCTGGTAACTTCCTTGGCCTGACGATACGCCTTCAAGAGTTTGAGGAATCGCTGCGTCTCACCCTCAGCCTGTCGAATCTTGGACTCCTTATATCCCTCAGCCTCATTGAGTATAGCAGCTGCCTGGCCTCTGGCCTTAGGGATGAGATTATTCCGATAGGCTTTGGCTTCATTGACAAAGCGACTCTTATCCTCCCTGGCACTGGCAACTTCCTTGAATGCACCCATGGTCTGTTCCGGGGGATGGACATCCTGTAATTTTACGGAAGTAATGTGAATACCACAATTGTAACCGTCCAAAATCTCCTGAACCAATTCTTGAGACTGATTTTGCAAAGCGGCTTTCCCGGTTGTCAAAGCAGAATCAATAGTATGTCTTCCCACCACCTGCCTCATAGCCGCGGCTATAGCATCTTTGACCGCTTTTCTCTGTTGAGCAATATTGAACAAATATTTCTCAGCAT
>CAYUNZ010000002.1:0-48693 GCA_964446205.1 uncultured Desulfohalobiaceae bacterium
TTTTGCAGACTGACGCAGCCAAACGGAAAAAGGGCAGTTTCCGGATGAAAACTAAGGAGTATTGTCTATCTGAAAACATCGAGAAGAAAAGGAGCAACTTATGATCGATGTCAATATCCCCGGGTTCAATCACCTCCAGCTCGAAGACCTGGTCATGGACTATAATGGTACCCTAGCTGTGGATGGCAACCTGGAAAACAATGTTCGGGAAGAACTGCAGAGAGTATCTAAGGATTTGAGAATACATATTATCACAGCTGATACCTTTGGCAAGGTCCATGCAGGTTTTGAAGATGATCCCTATGTAATAACCGTTCTTCAGCAAGAAGATCAGGCCATTGGTAAGCTAAAATATATCGAGCAGTTGGGGACTGAGCAATGTGTTTGCATGGGAAACGGACGGAATGATAGATATATGCTTGAACAATCAGCTCTGGGTATTGCGGTCATGCTTGAGGAGGGCACGGCTAGAGAGGCCATCCTCTCGTCTGATCTACTTATGCCGGGAATCCTGCCAGCCTTACAGCTCTTAACCAATTCCCTCAGGCTGATGGCCACTTTACGTTCTTAGAGGTTTTGGCTGTAAGTCTAAGAGAGAGCATGCAAAGGATGTAAACCGGTTACCGTTAGAAAGGTTTTTAGCAGGTCTTGGTCCAAGGATGATGTAAGCGAAGTATAAATTTTGCCGCTCTAGAGACAGAGAAAAACTGAATTTCCTTCGGGTTGGTTGATCAATTCGGAAATTACCTGACACTTTACCTTGAAGGCATAGTAGATAGGGCTTTGTTCTTGCAAAAGGGCTTCTAGGTTGCCCTGGCCTTTACTGATGACTACCGGGGTTTGGCTGAATTCTTCCAAAAAATCTGATGAGCAACGCTTAAGTACCGTACCGGCAGTATCGACCCCTGAGGAGATGACCCTACACTTGTCTATCAATTTGACAAAACAGGCGTCTTCCATAGTTGCATCATTGATAATCGGTTTTTCCCGAACTACATAGATAACTTGGCAATCAAGCTTTTGAAGTTCTTCTACTAAAAGGGTGTCTAAGGCGATTTCCCCGGCATTGTCACCCAGGATCATAACCTTTTTAAAAGAGGAAATCTCCTTTAAAAATCGCTCATAAGTAGCCATGTCCAATTGCCGATGTTCGGTCTGGAGCTTATCTTGCCAGTGGAAATCCTTGCCTACGCCACTATCTATATAATTACCGATAATGGATATTTCCAAGGCGGCCAAAAGGGGGTCTTTGGATTGACTAATAATAGTCCTCAAGGTAGGCAAGAGATTTAAGGCCTTTATATTGGATTCATTTTTTTCTTTAGCAAAAGGATCCGGGTTGTCAATGAGTTTACCCAGAATTGTATAAAGGTCGCCCACCAGCAGGGGAGGAGGAAGAGTCAGATCAGAGTCAGCCAATCTCTTAGACCATGATTGGACAACTTGTCTATGGAGATCTTTATCTTCTGGTTTGGCTAGGCGAGCTGCATAAAGGCCTTGCCGCAAGAAACAGGGTAGACAGTCTAGCTGTGTTTCCATAATTTACTACCTTTTTCGTTTAAGTTCAGGGGCAATGATTTTATCCAGGAACACTTATCAATTAGTTAACATGAAAAGAATGTCGACCGTGAACCGTTGACCCAGTTAAAAAGAGATTTAACCGGGTAAACCGTGGACCGAAGAACTGAGAGTAAAGGGATAATTTCTTAATTTCTTCATCTTTCGGTTCACAGTTCACGGTTCTCGGTTCACGTCTTCTTTCACGCTTCGTTATGCCCGCTAGGGCATGGTGATTAATATATGAACAACGAGTCTTTTTACGATGTTATAATTGTTGGCGGCGGTCCGGCCGGTCTATTTGCTGCCTATTATCTGGCCACATATTCAAGCCTAAAGATCCTTTTAATTGATCAAGGACAGGCTATTGATAAGCGAAGCTGTCCGATATCCAATAATCAGAAATGCCTTCATTGTAAACCATGTCAAATTTTGTCCGGTATCGGAGGAGCAGGTCTGTTTTCTGATGGGAAACTCAACTTTATTCAGAAACTGGGTAAGACTGATCTGACGCAATTTTTATCAGCTCAGGCAGCCTTGGAGCTTATAATAGAAACAGAGGATATCTTTAAATCTTTTGCTATGGACGGGCAGGTATATCCGACAGACTGGCAAAGGGCCAAACTATTTAGGAAAGAGGCCCGAAGAGAAGGGATTGAGCTCTTATTGATCCGGCAAAAACATTTGGGGAGTGATTGTCTGCCAGGATATATATCTGATTTAGTTTCTTATATCCAAAAAAGTGTTGTGATCCAGACTGCAGTTGAGATCAAAGATATTGTTGTCCAGGACAATCAGATCCAGGGGGTTGTGGCTGAGGATAACGTTTATAAGGCTCCCCGGGTCATTCTGGCTCCAGGCCGGGTTGGTGCAAATTGGTTAACCTGTTTGGCTGATCAATACAAGCTTGGCAAAAGGCAGCGTGGTATTGAGGTGGGGATAAGGGTGGAAGTCCATAATGACATTATGGAAGATTTGACAGATATAATATATGATCCTACGTTTTTTATCCAGACCGGCAAGTATGATGATCAGACCAGAACATTTTGCACCAACAGGGGTGGTTTCGTTTCTTTGGAGAACTATCAGGATTTTGTCTGTGTTAACGGCCATGCCTATCATCAAAGGAAATCGGATAATACCAATTTTGCTTTCTTGTCCAAGGTTGAGCTTACCGAACCTGTGACTGATAACCAAGCCTATGGGGTCTCAATTGGCAGACTGGCCTCTCTGATCGGCGGGGGTAAACCCTTATTACAGAGATTCGGTGATCTGAAAAGGGGACGTCGAAGTACATGGCACCGGGTCAACAAGGGCTACCTTGAGCCGACAATGACCAGGGTTATTTGTGGTGACATTGCCATGGCCTTGCCGGAAAGGATCTTGACCAATATAGTCGAAGGATTGGAAAAGCTAAATCAGGTTATTCCCGGTGTAGCTAATGACGAAACCTTGCTCTATGCTCCGGAAATAAAATTCTTTGCTTCTCAAATCGAAACAGACACCTCATTACAGACCTCGATTGGTGGATTATATGTAGCTGGTGACGGTGCCGGAGTTGCCGGGAATATTGTTTCAGCAGCTGCTACCGGCCTTATACCGGCCAAAGCAATTATTAAAGAACGTGAACCGTGAACCGTTGACCCAGTTAAATAAAAAGAGATTTAACCGGGTAAACCGTGGACCGAAAAAATAAGAATGAAGGAATCATTTCTTAATTTCTTCATCTTGCGGTTAACGGTCGACGGTGAACGGTCAACATTTTCATGCTTCGTTGTACTCGGCTAGGGTCATTTGGTTGATGTGAAAAAGTGTTCACTAGTAAACAGAAAACGATCAACATTTTTTATAAAAGGAGGTTATTGATGGTCAATAGCTTGCATTGCCTCATTTCTGGGAAGGTACAAGGCGTTAACTTTCGATCCTGGACCAAAAGTCAAGCCGATAATTTGGGACTAAAAGGATGGGTACGAAATCTAGATGACGGCAGGGTTGAAGTCGTTGCTCAAGGCCAAGAAGAGAAATTAGAGACCCTAAAAGGTAGGTTAGCCCAAGGTTCGGCCTTTAGTCGCGTGGAAGACATACAATGTCAATGGCTGGATTATGAGAAAGAATATACTGGTTTTGAACTCAGATTATAACAAATCAAGTGCCTGCAAATCTATCTTGCAGGTAATTGATTTATGGTCTTGATTCGACTGCTTCGACAACTCGAGTTAGTTGTCTTCCGGTTTGGCTTTCTTGAACTATTTCTCTTTCTATATTGGTTATTCCTTTCAAGACGGTCGAATGACGACGATTTAGGTATTGACCTATATTTTTTAGAGATAGATCAGTGTGTTTTCTAGCCAAATAGAAGGCCGTATTCCTAGCCATGACTAGCTGTTTCTTTCTGGACTTGGACCTCAATTTCTCGAAAGAGATCTCAAAGGTCTTACAGATACTCTGAACAATCTGATCTATATCCAGGGTTTCCTGGTTCTGGGTATAGTTTTGCAGGACCTCTTGGGCAAGATCATGAGAAACCTTTTCCTGGAGCATTTGTGACTTTAAGGCAATATTTTGGATACAACTCTCTATTTGACGGATATCAGAAGTTATTTTTCTGGCTATCAAATCCTCAACATGGGAAGTCAGATTTAGATTGTACTGCCTGGCTTTCTTTTGGATGAGTAAAAACCGGAAATCATAATCAGGTTTGTCAATAGGGGCTAAAACCCCGGAACAAAAATACGAGGTCAGTTTTTGGTCAATTTTGCTCAACTCTTTTGGCAAAAAAGAACTGGAGAAGACAAATTTATTACCTTTGGCCTCAAGGGATTTGATAATTGAAAGTAGTTCCTCCTGCATTTTTTCTTTGCCCTGAAAAAAATGGATGTCTTCCAATAGTAATAGGTCGATATTGTCTCTATATTGACTTTTGAACTCCTCTACTTTTTTTGATTTGATAGCTCTGACTAACTGGTTGGCAAATTGTTCCGAGGATACATACATTACCTTGAGTGGCTCCTGGTTGCAATTTTTGTAGAAGAAATGCCCCATAGCCTGAAGTAAATGTGTTTTACCAAGACCTGGTCCTGAACAGATAAAGATATGATCTGCTGGAAAGTTCATATTACACATACTTGAACAGGCGGTATATGCTAGCCTGTTAGAATTCCCAACGACAAAATCCTCAAATGCGTATCTCCAGGTCTTTTTCTTGAATTGATAGCTATAGTCTATAGGTAAAGACAGTCTTTGTTCCTGCTTTGCCTTGGGTGTATTCTCCTGGGAGTTATTTTGAGAATGGCCATTTCCAGATATGTACAAAGTGGGTACATACCCAAGTTGATGGGCTGCTTCTTCTTTTATTGTTTCAGAGAGCCTCTCTCTTACCCATGAGGCCACAAACTCGCTTGGGGCTTTAAGGTTCAAGGAATTATCCTGCACTTCTCCTTGCAGGGGTTTTATCCATACCTTAAAGATTCCAGATTTTAGAGATTTTTCCAGATTTGATTGAATTTTTTCCCATGTTCCTTTCATATGGAATGGACAATATACCCTTTACTTTTTTGGGACAATAAATGATTTAGGCCAAAATAGATAAGAAATTAGCAAGGTAGTTTTATTATATAACTATTTATAATAATTACACTTCAATGTTTTAAAGCCAGTATCACTGGTTTATTTTAATTGTAGACATATCCTTAAGGCATACTGTTTTAGACCTATTATCAACAGATTTATTCACATAAAAACTATAATTTTCCACAGGAAAAAGTTTAATTTGCGCTATATTTCTAAAAATTTTTATATATTTTGAAATTATTGATATATATCAAAGTATTAACTTATACATTTTTTTCAATTTTATGACATGTTATCGACAACTATATTAAGGTATTTACTTTTAACAAGTATTTTAGTTATTTATATGGCAATCACCTTTGTTTTAGGAGACAACTGTACAAAGTCAAAAATCAAGAATCTAGATTGAGCACTTCTAACCTGATTTACTGATATTTTTGGTTGTTAATAGTTAGTTTCTATCCAAAAAACTGTTTTTTTTTCCGTTTGACTGGGTCAATGTGGGTAAAAACCCCTTTAATCTCTTGTTCTAACTCTTTGATTTTAAATCTCATTTCTTTTATGGTTTCTATTCTTTGTGTATACAATAATAACTCTTTGCGGTTGCATCTTGTATGTTTGATGGGGTCAAGGAGTAAGGTCAAAAAATTTGAGGTCAAACTTTGACATTACTATGGGTTTTACATTATAGACATGGTCAAAACATTGAGTGATTATACCTCAAGGTTGGCATGAAAAAAGCTGTGAGCATGAAAAGGGTGTGAATCGAGAACCGTGAAATGTGAACCGTAAGACGAAGATGTTAAGAAATAAATCCTTGATTCTTATTTCTTCGGTCAACGGTTTACCCGGTTAAATCTCTTTTTATTGAACTGGGTCAACGGTTCACGGTCAACGTTTTTTTAGTACAAACACATATGTTCTAGTAGGTACAACGAAGGATGAAAGAATATAATATGCATTAGCTAAGCTAAATCTTCTATTCCAGCATTTCATGCAGTTTATTTCATGTCTTACAGATTTCTTAAACCCTGACCGTTCACCGTAGTCTGTTGAGCTTTTATTGAAGGAATTTCTTCAGTCTTTTTTCATACGGTTCACTGTCCACGGATAACGGTTCACGTTCTTTATACTGGCTGTTTATTGTTATTTAAAAAAACAATTAAAAAAGGAGTGAACGAGAATGGCATACGATGTATCGAAGATGAAAGATTGGCAAATTTCCGAGGCTGCAGAAGAGAATATGCCTTCGCCTGAAGCCTGGCGGGATAAGCTTGGACTGGAAAAAGAAGAGATGAATATCATGGGCAGGCTGTCCAAGCTCGATTTTCTGAATATCATGAACAGGCTTCAGGATAGACCAGATGGCAAGTATATTGAAGTTACAGCCATTACCCCGACTCCTCTTGGAGAAGGCAAGAGCACAACATCGGTTGGTCTGATGGAAGGTCTGGGCAAGAGAGGTAAAAATGTCGGGGGAGCACTCAGACAACCATCTGGTGGACCGACCATGAATATTAAAGGTTCGGCAGCCGGGGGCGGTAATGCCATCCTCATACCCATGACTGAATTTTCATTGGGTCTAACTGGCGACATAAACGACATTATGAATGCCCATAATATGGCTATGGTTGCTCTAACATCCCGTATGCAGCATGAACGTAACTATAGTCCAGAAAAGATAGAAAAACTATCCGGAATTCCAGCCTTAAATATCGATCCCACAAAGGTGGAAATGAACTGGATTATCGATTATTGTGCTCAGGCTCTGCGCAAAATAGTCATCGGTTTGGGTGGACGAATGAATGGGTACACAATGGAATCAGGTTTTAATATTGCCGTTAGTTCCGAATGCATGGCCATTCTTTCAATAGCCACCAATTTGGCTGATTTGAGAAAACGTCTAAATGAAATAACTGTTGGCTTCAACAAAGACGGAAAACCTGTAACCACAGGGGACTTGCAAGTCGGCGGGGCCATGACTGCCTGGATGCGGAATACTATCAACCCGACCTTGATGAGTACGGCCGAATATCAACCGTGCATGGTCCATGCCGGGCCTTTTGCCAATATTGCTGTTGGCCAGTCTTCAATTATTGCTGACCGGATTGGTCTGAAGATGTTTGATTATCATGTAACTGAAAGTGGATTTGCTGCTGACATTGGCTTTGAAAAATTCTGGAACGTCAAATGTCGAAATAGTGGACTCAAGCCCCATGTTTCTGTCTTGACGGCGACAATCAGAGCCCTGAAGATGCATGGCGGAGGACCGAAAGTAACTCCTGGTCTGGCCTTACCAGAAGAATATACAAAGGAAAATCTGGAGCTTCTGGACAAAGGCATGGAAAATATGATTCATTTGATTAAAGTGATCCGAAAATCTGGAATGAACCCTGTTGTCTGTGTTAATTGTTTCCCAACAGATACAGAAGCAGAAATAAACTTGGTCAAAAAACGGGCTGAAGAGGCCGGTGCTCGATGTGCCAAGTCGACTCACTTTATGGATGGTGGTGACGGAGCCCTGGAACTGGCAGACGCTGTCATTGATGCTTGTGAAGAGGAGTCAAAATTTGACTATCTCTATTCCCTTGACAAGAAGTTAAGGGAACGAGTCGATGTCATTGCTCGAGAAGTATATGGTGCTGATGGAGTAGATTGGGCTCCGGAGGCAGAGAAGAAGGCCAAAATGTTGGAAGATGATCCTAAATACAATGACTATGCAACTATGATGGTCAAGACTCACCTCAGCCTGTCTCATGAGCCCACCTGGAAGGGAGTGCCCAAGGGATGGAGACTACCTGTTAGGGATGTTTTGATTTATTCCGGTTCCAAGTTCCTATGCCCCATGGCTGGTACTATTCCTTTAATGCCGGGGACAAGCTCCAATCCTGCCTATACAAAAGTAGATGTAGATACTGAAACCGGAAAGGTTACTGGATTGTTCTAGTTCTATCCTTGTGTAACTGTACCCTCCCAAGGCCTGCATGTTTTTCATGCAGGCCTTTTTTTAAAAATTGCCTATTTATTATAATTTTTGCCTTGACATGTAGTCATTATATAACTAGAATATGACTAATTTTTAATTTGTTGACTGAAATCATTACTTTTTCAGTGAACTATCAATAGTTTTTATTTTATGTGGACAGAAAAAATATATATTGACATATAGCTACATTGTAACTATCATATAGTTGTAGATAATGTTTGTAGTTAGTGTTGAGGCAAGGATTTGATCTTTTCGAGATAAGCAGGCTGACTATACTTGCCTATATGGTATAACTATATAGAGTACAAATAGATAAAAGGGGTAAAAAATGAGGTACGCAGAAACAGGGTATAATTTAGAGGTAGATCTAACCCGAGGGAATATTGAGAAGGTACAGACTGATCCCAAGTTAACCAAACTTTATCTGGGAGGCCAGGGGACCGCAGCTAAGATACTTTGGGATAGGGTCCCTCCAGAGGTTGACCCGCTTTCTCCTGAGAATCTACTGATATTTAGTGCCGGGATTTTGGATGGCACGCCTGTTCCCGGTGCCAATCGCACCAATGTTAGTACTATTTCTCCCCAGAATAATCTGTATAAAGATTCCTTGTTTGGAGGATTTTTTGGTCCGGAATTGAAACATGCTGGATACGACAAAATAGTTCTTAAAGGTAGGGCCTCTAACTTGGTTTATTTGTGGATAAACAATGACAAAGTGGAGATACGTGATGCTAGTCATCTACAGGGAAAAGGGGCCGGAGAGACTGCAGATATAATCAAAGAAGAGCTGGATGATCTAGATATTCAGGTAGCGGCAATTGGCCTGGCCGGAGAAAATAGGGTTGCCATGGCCTCGATTGAACACTCTAATGCCAGCTCCTCTCGCGGAGTTGGCGTGGTTATGGGTGATAAGCGTTTAAAGGCCATTGCTGTTCGAGGGACAAAAGATCTCAATATAGCCAAACCGGCTGAACTCTTTGAGAAAAGTCTAGACATGTTTCAATATATTTATGACCACCCGGAATATTGTGGGGATTTTATGGCCCACGAGGATGACGAAGAGTGGCACGTTGACAATTTCGCCTGGGGCAATGCCAGGGAGCGAAGAAAGGGTTTTTGGAATAAAGAACGGGAAGAGAGATGGAAGGCCCTCTCTGAAAGTATCAGATATAGATGGAACGGTTGCTATAACTGCCCAAGGGATTGCCATCAAGCCTTACAGTATCCAGGACATCATACTATCTTCCAAAAATGCTATAGTAAGCTAACTTATGCTATGGCTGCCTATGAGGAACTGGATTTCAATTATAAGATGATCAGCCGGACCCAGCAGTATGGACTGGATGGATACTCAACACCTCAGGTTTTAGCTTTTGCAGTTGAGTTATACGAAGCTGGTATCTTAACAGATGAAGATCTGCCTGATTTCCCATCTGACAGCGCTGGGAGATTTTTTTATTTATTGGAGAAGATAGTTCATAGGGATGGTTTTGTCGGTGACGCCTTGGCTGAGGGAGTCTATCATGCAGCTCGTAAGATTGGCCGAGGGGCTGAGGAGTATGATCACAATACAATGAAAAAGAATGAGCAGGTACCGGTCAAGCTGGGCCGGGTTGCCTATCATTATTTCCTGATGTACGCCACTGGAGAAAAGATGAATATTACACAAATAGAAGGTTCCTTCCCCCAGATACCAATTCCGGATAAAGAAGCGAGGGAAAAATTTGTCCAAGGCTGGGATGCAGCTCCTGATTATTTTAAGAATTTGTATTTGGAATGGGAACCACGTACTCAATTATCGGTTGATGGGGCAGTCAGGGTAGTTGATTGGAATGAGCTCATGCACTATGTCGATGACTCAGTTGGTACTTGTGCCTTTTTGTCCTCTTTTAGAGGTCAGTTTGGCGGGCGGCCTCCCTATCACATTCATAACTTACCGGTTTTTATCTCTCAGGCTACAGGGATGGATATCGATGCAGATCAGTTATGGGAAATCGCAGCTAGAAATCGGAATTTGGTCAGGGCGATCAATGTCAGAAGGGGGATGAGAAGAGAAGATGAGAGACCTCCTGAAGATCATTGGAAGAAAAGAGAACCGGAGATGGAACAAAAATTACTTGATGAGTATTATAAATTTAAGGGCTGGACCAATGATGGTATCCCTACCAAAGGTAGATTGGACGAGCTTGATTTGGATTATGTCAGCCAAGAGCTTATTGACAGAGGTATCATAACCGGAAATGAGGAATATCTATCACAAAGTTCTTCAACAGAAGAAACGGCATAAGATTTAGGGGGTGATAACCGTGAGTGATGGTCCAAAAACAAAAATTGTCAAAAAGATAAATGTTGATCTTGATAAGTGCATTGGCTGTCGGGCCTGTGAGATGGCCTGCTCTGCATTTCATGCTGAACCAAAATACAGCATTGTTAATCCGGCAAGATCCCGTATTCGGGTGGTGATGGATGAAGTCAATGATGTCTATGTACCTATCAGAGCCGGTGATTATACGCCTGCTGAATGCAATGGCCGTCATACCTATACGATCAACGGTAAGGAGTATAAGGAGTGCAGTTTTTGCGGGGTTTGTTGCCCGGCTAGGGACTTGTTTAAGGAGCCTGATTCCGGACTACCTCTGAAATGTGATATGTGCGAAACTGATCCACCTTTGGAAGAGCCGGTATGCGTTCAAGTTTGTCGGGTTGATGCTTTGACTTATGAAGAATGGGAAGAGGAAATAGAAGAAGAGGAAGAAAAGCGAGAAGATTTACAGATAGGGCTGGAAGCATTGGCCAATAAATATGGTCTGGATAAAGTCATGGATACAATGGTTCAAATGTCAGAAACAGACTAAAAAATTAGTAAGGCAAAAAGTGAGGATTTAATTGTGGAAGCAGTAGCACCTTTCCAAGAGGTAATAGAAGAGATTAAACAGGCCGGTGGAGAAAGCTTTAGATTATGCTTCCAATGCGGACTATGTGATACTGTCTGTCCCTGGAACAAGGTCAGGAATTTTAGTATCCGCAAAATAATCCGGGAAGCTGCCTTTGGATTGTCCGAGATCGAAGGTGAAGAAATATGGCGCTGCACCAGCTGTGGCAAGTGTCCGGATCAATGCCCTAGGGGAGTAAGTCAGATAGACCTGGGAATCTCCTTAAGACGAATTGCTTCAGAGTACGAGATCTTTCCTACTTCTGTCCGTCCGGCTAGAACCGCTAGAGCAAGTCTTATCTCCGAAGGTAATCCCCTGCAAGGAGAGAGAAACAATCGGGCTGACTGGGCTAAAGATCTCTCAGTGAAAACTTTCACCGAAGATATGGATGTACTATATTTCCCTGGATGCTATCTTTGCTATGATCCTAGGATGAAAAAGGTGGCAGCCGCAACTGTGAATATACTGAAAAAAGCTGGTGTTGACTTTGGAATACTTGGGACCAAAGAAAATTGTTGCGGGGAAAGTATAAGAAAGATAGGCAGCGAGGAAGTATTCAAAACTCTAGCCAAAGAAAATATCAAAGCCTTTGTTGAAAATGGGGTCAAAAGGATTGTCGTGTCTTCTCCTCATTGTTATCACACCTTCAAGAATGAATACCCGGAGTTTATGGTCAACTTCGACGTAATTCACATCTCTCAATACTTGTTAGAGCTTATCAATGAAGGGAAGTTGCAACTTAACCAGGAATACGGAAAAAAAGTAACTTACCATGATCCCTGTTATTTAGGTAGGCACAATGATATATATGATGAACCGCGAGAAATCCTAAAGAATATTCCTGGATTACAACTCAATGAGATGTCTGAAACAGGTAAATATAGTCTATGTTGCGGTGGTGGGGGTGGCAGAATATGGATGGATACGCCAAAGGATGAAAGATTCTCAGATATCAGATTGAAACAAGCCAATGATGTTGGGGCTGACGTTCTGGTTACCTGTTGTCCATACTGCATCACTAACTTTGAGGAAAGTAAATTGAATCTGGAATATGATGATGTTTTAGATATTAAGGACATTACCGAGATTATCCAGGAAGTAATTTAGGTAAACCAAAAAAACCTGAAAAAGGATGGAGAAAGTGGAACAAGAACAAGTATCCAAAGAAAGAATTCAACAACTATGCAATCGACATGGAGAGAGTAGTTTTGGAGATGTCATGGTTGTTGGTGGTGGGATAAGCGGCATCCAAGCCTCTTTAGATCTAGCCGGTGCTGGTTTTAAGGTTTATCTTATTGAGAAGTCCCCTGCTATCGGCGGTCATATGGCCCAGCTGGATAAGACCTATCCAACCAATGACTGCTCGATGTGAATACTCTCGCCAAAACTGGTCGAGGTCGACCGGCATCCAAATATAGAGGTTTTAACCTATACAGAAGTCGATAAAGTAGAAGGACAGGCAGGGGATTTTAATGTATCTCTGACCAGAAAGCCTAGATACATTAAAGAGGACAAATGCACTGGTTGTGGTACTTGTGCAGAATACTGCCCGGTTAACATCCCTGATCCATTTAATCAGGAGATATCTCAGAACAAAGCAGTCCATGTCTACTTTGCTCAGGCAATACCCCTTATAGCCTATATTGATGAAAACTGTCTCTACCTTAAAGAAAATAAATGCCGTATCTGCGAAGCTGTTTGTGATAATAAGGCCATTGACCTTAATCAAAAAGAAGAGAAGGTAGAAGTAAATGTCGGAGCCATCCTTTTGTCTCTGGGCTATGATGTCTTTGATCCCAAAGTCAGGGACGAGTATGGCTATGGCAAGCTCCAGAACGTGGTAACCAGCATGGACTTTGAACGTCTGTTGTGTGCAACTGGCCCATATGAAGGAGAGATACTTCGTCCTTCTGATAAAGACTATCCTCACAAGATAGCCTGGCTTCAATGTATTGGTTCCAGACGCGTTACTCCTGGCGACAATAGTTATTGTTCAGCTGTATGTTGTACATATACCCAAAAACAAGTCATGTTAACCAAAGAGCATGACACCGAGGCAGAGTGTACTGTATTCCATAACGATATTCGTTCATATGGCAAAGACTTCGAGCTATATTACCAAAAAACAGATCAACTTTCCGGGACCAGGTTTATAAGGAGTTATGCCTCAATAGTCGGAGAGAGTCCAGAGAGTAAGAATATAGTTATAAAATATTCTACTACTGATGAAGGTGTGAAAGAGGAAGAGTTTGATCTGGTTGTTTTATCGGTTGGATTGAATCCTCCGGCAAATCATCATGAATTGGCCAATAAGTTTGGGATTGAATTAAATGAACACGGATTTTGTAAAACTGATTCTTCCAATCTTATGAAGACCAGCAGACCTGGTATTTTTGTCAGTGGAGCCTTTCAGGGTCCCATGGATATTCCTGAGTCGGTCTTTACCGCTTGCGGAGCTGGTTCACAATTGGGAGAGTTCTTGAACAAGCGGCGATGGAGACTGACCAAAGACAGGATATATCCCCCGGAAAGGGATGTATCACAAGAGGCACCCCGGATAGGCGTCTTTGTTTGTCATTGCGGGGCTAATATCGGTCGGGTAGTCGATGTTCCCTCAGTTGTTGACTATTGTTTGACTTTACCCAATGTTGTCTATGCCCAGGAACAGCTATTTTCATGCGCTACCAATTCTGCCAATGAAATCACTGATATGACTAAAGAAAAAGGTCTCAACCGGGTGATCATAGCTGCTTGCTCGCCAAGGACCCTGGAACCATTATTTAGGGATACCCTGCAAGAGGCAGGTATTAATCAATATTATCTGGATATGGCCAATATAAGGGAACATAACTCCTGGGTCCATGCCAAAGAACCTGAAGAGGCCACAGAAAAGGCTAAGGACCTGATTCGGATGTCTGCGGCACGAGCCGCCCATTTGGAGCCTTTACAGGATATCGATTTACCGGTGACCAAGACGGCTTTGGTTGTCGGTGGGGGGATAGCCGGGATGACCTGTGCTCTGTCTATTGCCAACCAAGGACATGAGGTCCACTTGGTTGAAAAGGATTCAGACCTTGGTGGAATGGCCAGGAGAATCCATTACACTCTGGAAGGGATGGATGTGCAGGCCTATTTACATGATCTCATTCGAAATGTTTATAAAAATCCTTTAATACATGTCTATCATAATGCTACTCTGACAGAGGCTACCGGTTATATTGGCAATTTCACAACCAAGGTCCAATCTGAAGGCAGGGTTCAAGAGATTGAACATGGAGCAACTATACTATCTATCGGGGCTGATGAATATCAACCCTCAGAATACCTCTATGGACAAGACGACAGGGTAATGACCCATGTTGAGCTGGAAGAGAGGATTGCTAAGGGAGATGAAGATCTGAGCAATGCTGAAAGTCTGGTCATGATTCAGTGTGTAGGTTGCCGTAATGAAGACAGAAATTATTGTTCGCGGGTATGCTGTAGTCATGCTATAAAGAACGCCTTAATGTTAAAAGATAAGAAACCGGAAATGGATATCTACATCCTGTATCGGGATATGAGGACCTATGGCTTAAAAGAGGATTATTACCGTGAGGCAGCTGATAAAGATGTCAAGTTTATTCGGTGGGATCCAGAGGATAAACCGGAGATAGAGGCCACTAAAGAAGGGGGCAAGGATATTCTGCGTGTCACTGTATCTGATCCTATTTTGGGTGAAAGACTGGCTATAGATGCTGATTATCTCTCATTGGCCGCTGCTGTTGTTCCTCCGGAAGATAACAGTGAAATTGCTCAACTGTTCAAAGTGTCTTTGGGACCGGATCAATTTTTTAAAGAAGCCCATGTCAAATTGAGACCTGTTGAGTTCAGTGCAGACGGGGTTTTTCTCTGTGGAACGGCTCACTACCCCAAACACATTCCGGAAACGATAAATCAGGCTTATGGAGCTGCCGGTAGGGCCTTAACCCTTCTCTCTCATGAGATAGTCACAGTTTCCGGTGCTGTATGTGAGGTGGATGAGAACATGTGTATTGGCTGTGAGGCCTGTATGTCTGCCTGTACCTACGGGGCTATAGAAATGAAGGATACAAAACAAGGCAAAAAAGCTGTAGTTAATCCTGTCCTCTGTAAAGGTGATGGCCTCTGCAATGCCAAATGTCCAACAGGTGCAATCACCTTAAAGCACTTTACTGATCAGGAGATCTTGAGTCAGATTGATGTGGCTATACCAGAACAAGAGGCTGTCCAAGAGTATGATGCGGCGGTTGGTGATGTCTAGAAATATAAAAAACATCGAGTCGAAATCCGCAATAAAGGAGGTGAGAACAAATGAGCTCAGGGTTTATGTTTAAACCTAGGATTTTAGGTTTTGTCTGCCATTGGTGAGGATATGGCGCTGCTGATTTGGCTGGAGTTTCCAGACTACAATATGCTACTGATGTAAGATTAATTCGTGTCATGTGCTCTGGTAGAATCGACCTGGATTTTGTCCTCAGGTCCTTCTCTAATGGGCTAGATGGGGTGATTATTTGTGGTTGTCACCTAAATGAATGCAATTATATTACCCATGGAAATTACGATGCCCTAAATATGGTCCTATTATGTAAAAAGATTTTGGAACATAAAGGCTTAAATCCGGAAAGGTTGAGAATTGAATTTATGTCAGCCGGAGAAGGTAACCGTTTTGCCGAAGTTATGAATGATTTCGGTAAAAAGGTGGAAGAGCTAGGTCCTTTGGGTCAAGGCGAGGGGCAGGAACAAAGTGAATTAAAGTCAGAAATAGAAGAGGTTAGAAAGCTGGTTCCTTATATCAAGATGGTGGAGAGGGACAAATTAGGGTCACGTATACAGAATAAGGAAGAATATGAAGGGTTGTTTTCTAATGAAGAAGTAGAAAGTTTACTTACTGAAGTGCCCTCATATTATATTGATCCGGAAAAGTGTCAGGCTTGTATGATTTGTCTTAGGAGATGTCCAGTGGAGGCGATTATTGGCGGCAAGAATCAAATCCATGTTATTGATCAGGATAAATGTATTAAATGCGGCACCTGTTTTGAGGCTTGTCCACCAAAATTTGGTGCAGTCAGAAAGATTACTGACGAGCCTGTTCCGCCTCCTGTCCCTGAAGAAGAGAGAACCATAGTTAGAAAGAAAAAAGAAAAATCTAAATCAGCTGGTTAAGAAACCAATATAATACGGAGGTAATCAAATTGAAAATTCTGACAACAATAAAAAAGGTTATTGATGTGGAACTGAATCTCCACGTTCAGGACGGTTCCATAGTTGAGCAGGGTTTGCAATACGTTATAAATGCTTGGGACGAAAGTGCGGTTGAAACCTCTGTTCAGCTTAAGGAAAACAATAGTGCGGAAACAACTCTGGTTAGTATTGGTGGTGGAGACAATACCGATATCATCAGAAGATGTTATGCAATGGGGATTGAGAACGGAATCCATATTGATGATCAATCCTGGGACAAGGCTGATTCATTTATCTTTGCCAAAACACTTCAAAAGGTTTATGAGAACGGTAATTACGATCTGGTCATCACCGGGAAGCAGGCCCAAGACACGGATAATGGTCAAACCGGTATTATTTTGGCTGAATATCTAGGTTTGCCTTGTGTCAGTAATGTCATTGGTATCGAAGTTGTTGATGATCAACACATTAAAGTCTCTCGAGCTGGTGATGGAGGGACAGAAATAATCGATTTAGAATTGCCGGCTGTTGTTACTGTTGACGTAAGTATCAACGAACCGAGACTGCCGTCAATGCGGGGTATTATGATGGCCAAGAAAAAGTCCTTTGATCAGATGGATCTGTCGGCTTTAGGGACTTCAGTGGATGAAATCGGATTATCAAGCCCAAAATCGGAAGTTGTCGAATTTAAGGAACCTAAAATGCGTCAGGCCGGACAGAAATTTGAGGGTGATCCTGCTGAGATTACTCCTCAGGTAGTCAACCTTTTGGCCAATGAAGCAAAGGTATTATAGGTAAATTTAAAATTATCTAATATTATAGATTGGACAAAAACCAGATTCAGAAAGGGAAAAAATACTATGGCTAAAATACTCGTAATTGCAGATATTAAACAAGGTGTCTTGAAAGGTAGCACTTCCGAATTGTTATCTAAAGCTAAGGATCTTGGAGCAGAAACCGCAGTCTTGGCTATTGGCAGTAATATTGAGTCTCTAACTAATGATCTTGTTAATGCAGGGTCTGATACCCAATACATTGCAGATGACTCCAGTCTGGAACTTTTTTCCGCCACTCCTTATGCCTTTTGTGTACTAGACGCAGCCAAACAATTTGGGGCTGATCAGATTTGGTTCGGTTTTTCCGAAAGTGGTAAGGCAGTTGCTCCCAAAGTTGCAGCTCAGCTGGATGCAGCCTGCGCTACTGATATTGTCGATGTAACCTTGCAGGATGATCAGGTTGAGATAACCAGACCGGCATATGCAAATAAGCTTATCCAGCGAGTCAAAGTCAATACAGAAAAATTAGTAGCTGTTGTCAGAGCTGGTGCCTTTGAGGCCACAGAAGGCATCTCCGGCACTGAAAACGTGGTCAAGCTTTCCCCGCCAGAAAAGGATGTCAAGGCAGCCATTAAAGATATCATATCTGATGCAACCGGAGAGATTGAACTAACAGATGCCGATATAGTCATCTCAGTCGGTCGAGGAGTCAGGGATCAGGCCGGTGTTGATCAGGTAAAAGAACTGGCCAATGATCTGAATGCGGGTGTGGGTTCTTCCAGAGCTATGGTAGATGGTGGTTTCATGCCTCACAATACCCAGGTCGGACAAACAGGAAAGATTGTAGCTCCCTCCCTTTATATGGCTTTTGGTATTTCCGGAGCTATTCAGCACCTGGCCGGCATGACCGGTTCGAAAGTTATATTGGCTGTCAATAAAGACCCTGAGGCTCCGATTTTCAATGTGGCTGATTATGGTATAGTTGGAGATTTGTTCGAGGTCCTTCCTATACTTAAGGAAGAGATTAAAAAGGTTAGAAGCTAGAACAGTTTTTTCAGATCTTAATTCAATCGCTGACGAGGTGGCTATGAATCCCCTTTTGATGTCTTTATTGCTCATTGTCGGTATAGGTATTTTTATTCGGACAATGTATTATAAGATCCGGTTATTAAGAGCATTGGAGCCAGCTGATCGACTCAATAATATCAAAGAGCGACTAAAGAATATGGTTGTTATAGCCATTGGTCAAAAGCGCTTGGTTGGGAGGAAGAGAGAGAGATCTGCGGGAATAATGCACGCCTTAATCTTTTGGGGGTTTTTAATACTTTTAATCCGCAGTTTAAATCTTTATGGAATAGGATTTGTTCAAGGTTTTACCTTACCTTTTCTAGGTGATGACTCTATTTTGGGCTATCTATATTTGGCCCTTAAAGATATCGTCGAAGGCATCGTCCTCTTGATGATAATTTATGCCATCTTTCGTAGGGTGGTATTGAAACCGGAACGTTTACACAATACATGGGAAGCATATATTATTCTGGTCTTGATCGGGATATTGATGATCTCTGATCTATTATTGGATGGGGCTCGATACAATCTGGTTATATTACATAATAATCCGGAAAATTTACATTTTTTCAATAACCCCCAATACGGTTCTGAGTTTCTGTGGACACCTGTTGCTAGGGGGGCAGCAGGTCTTATATCTTGGATGAGTGCTAAGTCCAGTTTATATCTCATAACTGCCATGTTCTGGTTACATATAATCACCCAATTGGTCTTTCTAAATATTCTGCCCATAGGGAAACACTTCCATGTTATAACTGCCCTGCCCAATGTCTTTTTAAAGAGCCTGGGCTATCCACATGAAAAGACTAAAGTTTTGGATTTGGAGGATGAACAGGCCTGGGAAGACGAGTCTTTGGGAATAAATTATATTCATCAGCTCAATTGGAAACAAGGTTTGGACCTTTATACTTGTACAGAATGCGGTCGATGTAAGGAGGTATGTCCTGCTTATGTTACTGATAAACCATTAAGTCTACATGACTGTAATGATAGTTTAAAGTTTGAACTGTTGGATAATGCGGAAAATATAGTCAAAAGAGACAAGTTGGCGGCATCCCTCAAGCAAGTAGATGATTCAGAACAGATTGAAAAGATAAAAGCTGAAATGGCTGAGCTAGGTAGTAAAAAGCAGCTTATTGGTGATGTGATCTCTGAAGACACCCTTTGGGCCTGTACCACATGTCGAGCCTGTGAAGAGGTCTGTCCTGTGACAATTGAACAGGTACCCCGTATACTTGCCATGAGACAGGGGCAGATGTTGATGGCTGAATCCTATCCCAAAGAGCTGAACTTGGCCTTTAAGGGCCTTGAACGAAATGGCAATCCCTGGGGTATTGGATATGACAAACGGGCTGATTGGGCGCAAGGTCTGGATGTAAAGTTGATGTCTGAAGATTCTAATGTGGATTATCTACTCTGGGTAGGTTGTGCTGGTTCTTTTGATGATAGAACCAAAAAGGTATCCACAAGCTTGGTAAAAATATTGCAAAAAGCTGGAATCAGTTTTGCTATTCTTGGTGTCGAGGAGAAATGTACTGGTGATTTTGCTAGAAGGGCCGGTAATGAGATGTTGTACCAGATGATGGCTCAAGAGAATATCGAGACCCTAAATAATTACAATGTCAAGAAGATAATAACTCCCTGTCCCCACTGCCTGAATACCCTTAAGCATGAATATCCTCAATTAGGCGGAAATTACCAGGTTTTCCATCATTCGGAGTTTATTGATCAGCTCATAAAAGATGGCAAGATCAGTATAAACAATTCATTGGAAGGTTCTTTGACCTACCATGATCCCTGTTATCTTGGTCGCTACAACTCTGTTTACGATCAGCCCAGATCGGTTTTGCAGTCTATGGCCAAAGATGGTTTTAAAGAGCTTGATCGATATGGACGGGAAAGCTTTTGTTGTGGGGCCGGTGGTGCTAGGATGTGGATGGAAGAGACCATAGGGAAAAGGATCAATCTAGAGCGTTCAGAAGAGATAGTTGGTAAGCAAGTGCAGAATGTGGCTGTGGGATGTCCATTTTGCTTAACCATGATTGAAGACGGCATGAAAGAGCTTTACAAGGAAGATGAAATAAAGACTCAAGATATTGCTGAGCTTGTAGCCAAGTGTATGGTCTAAATTTGTTCATAATAGTCATTGGATGCTTTAGTCAGGTTTTTCTATCTCCATGATATAATTATATTTTTAACAGATAATCTTTTTATACAGTTTTATTGATGATCTAACCGCAGTAAAGAAAGATAAAATATTGAAGCATGAATGAAATCTTACCTGTTGACAAAATGAAGAGAGAGGATATAAGGAACTAGATACAATGGTAAATGAGAGCTATTCAAAACGCGAAAAAGATACAACTCCACATGAAGACAAGGTACAGCGAAAGGTCAAGTTTGAAGTTTATGGTGAAGAAATGATGGAGAAAGTTGTCAAATTGAGCGGAAATAGCGGTCGTATCTATCTGCCTCCAGATTGGGTTGGACACAAGGTAAAAATAATAAAAATCGATTAACCTATTATAGTATAAAATATGGAGAATATTTTGGACAATGTGAAGGTTCGTAAGATCAGACTCGAGGATGCCCCTGAGTTGAAACGAATCAACAGTGCCATAATCAATTCCCCTTCAGCCATAGATTTTCAACAGATTATAGAAGAGCAAAAGCAAAAAAATGAAGAAGAGACCTCTCTTATCGCTGAACTTGAGGGACAGGTTATAGGGTATATGATCAGTTATATTATCTATGGTGGATTTGGTTTAGAAAAGAGTGCCTGGATAGCTACATTAGGGGTAGATCCAAAGTTTATGGGTCAAGGTATAGGGAAAAGGCTGGCTAAAGAGATATTTCGAATTTATGAATCCAAAGGGGTCTCTTATATATATACCTCAGTTATTTGGGATTCTATTGATCTCTTGTCCTTTTTTAAGACCCTTGGCTTTGATAGGAGCGATTTTATCAACTTACGACGACCACTTCATTAAGACAACAAATAATGGGTCTGAAGACATCCATCCATTTCAGATCCAGTTTCCCCTCCTTTTTTGGTTGCTTTGCTTTATCTGGTGACCATTTCCTATTTATTCCCTTATTGTAGCAGTCAAATAAAATAATACTATGGTAATTCGAGGTATGTTACCATGCTCTATCACCATTTTGCTAGCCAGGAAGAGATTGATGCTCAGTATGACCCTATGCGAGAACGTAAGGATGGGTCAGAATTGCTAGATAATTGGCGCAAGCTTAGCGCGGCGACTAGAACACGACTGACTTTGTGCCAAGACGTTGCTTATGGTCCGTCGTTACCAGAGTGCCTGGATCTATTTTTTGCAGAGCAAGGCAAAGCCCCTCTACATATCTTTTTTCACGGTGGCTATTGGCGCGCGCTGAGTCACAAGGAGTTTTCTTTTATTGCTGATCGGTTTGTGGAAATCGGTATAAACGTAGCCATAGTAAATTACGCTCTGTGTCCAAATGTACACTTCAGTGAGCTGGTGCGACAGTGCCAAGCAGCACTGGTGTGGTTGTACCGCCACTCCAAAAAACTGGGCTTTGATGCTGAACAGATTACAATCTCCGGACATTCGGCGGGAGGTCATCTTTGCGCCATGCTGATGGCAACGGACTGGCAGAGGATGTTCGGTCTGCCAGACAAAGTAATACAGGGCGCTCTGGCGATAAGCGGTTTGTATGATCTACGGCCCTTTCCGTATTCATGGTTACAACCCAAGCTGCAACTTACTGGCCGTGAAATAATGAACTATAGCCCCTTATTCTTGCCGCCCAGGGTGCAAGCCCCGGTGATCCTCACAGCTGGTGGTGAGGAGCCCGCTGAGTTCGAACGTCAAATGATTGCTTATGCCGAACATCTGCGAAACCATGGCCTTGAGGTCAGCCCGAGCATCAAGAACGGCGATGATCATTTTTCAATCCTCGAGCATTACATTCAGAGCGATGGCGACTTTGTGACTGCAATCAAAAGTCTGTTGTCTACTGACTAAGGGATGGTTTTTCCCAAATAGATATTTTCCCGCTTGAGGTGAACTCTAAAGTTTATATTGATTATACTCCTAAATAGCGGTCTTTTAGCGTGTTGGTCAAGTCACTAGGCGGTCCGGTCCAGACGGTCTTACCTTTCTCAAGGATTATGCAGCTGTCAGCCAGTGGTAGTAGCTCTTTTAATGACTTATCAACTATAAGGGTGGATAGCCCTTGCTGCTTGAATGTATGAATAGCCTTCCAAATTTCCTGACGAATTACTGGTCCTAGACCTTCGGTAGCTTCATCGAGAACCAATAATTTTGGGTTGGTCATTAGAGCTCGACCTATGGCCAGCATTTGTTGTTCACCGCCGGAGAGACTCCATGCCGGTTGATGGCTTCGTTCTGCCAGTCGCGGAAACATCGATTCAACCTTGGCCAAAGTCCAGTCACCGGGATTGGCAGCAACGAGTAGATTTTCGCGTACATTTAAATTTCTGAAGCATCGACGACCTTCTGGGACAAGGCCAAGGCCGAGCCGGGCAATACGGTGTGCCGGCAGTCCGGTAATGTCATGGCCATCAAATTCCACTTGACCAGCGTTTGGGGGAGTCAACCCAAAAATTGATCGAATAGTTGTAGTTTTTCCCATACCATTGCGGCCCATGAGGGCTACCAATTGACCTGCTTTCAGGCTCAGATCAACTCTGAATAGTGCCTGTGAGGGGCCATAAAAGGTCTCTATTGCGGCTACGTTCAGCATGCCTCGTCTCCCAGATAGGCTTCACGCACCTGTGGGTTGGTTCGTATGGCTTCGCTATTGCCGTGAGCAATCAATTCACCGCCCACGAGTACTGAGATGCGGTCGGCTAGCCGGAACACGGCGTCCATGTCATGTTCGATCAACAGGATGGGCACATTCTGTTTCAGGTTTTCCAGCAGACCTGTAAGTTTTTCTGTGCCTTCTGGTCCAAGTCCGGCCATAGGTTCGTCCAGTAAGAGGGCCTTGGGTTTGAGAGCCAAGGCGCATGCTATTTCCACTTGGCGACGTTCGCCGTGGGACAGCCTTGAGACCGGAATATCGGCACGGGTTTGCAGGCCAATTTGGGCCAGGGCTTCACTAGCCGGTTCGAGTAACTCAGGATCAGACTGTACTGGCTTCCAGAATCGGAATGGACTGCCCTGCAAGGCTTGCACAGACATCATGACATTACGTTTTACACTGAGTTTTTCGGCCAGTGACGAGACCTGGAAGGTACGCCCCAGTCCTTTACACGCTCTTGTTGCTATCGACAGACGGCTAAGGAACTCACCGTCTAGACAGATCTCACCGCTGTCCTGCTTTAAATTGCCTGAAATCAGACTGATCAAAGTTGATTTACCGGCTCCGTTGGGTCCGATCAGAGCGTGAATTTCACTTTTCATCAGGTCCAGAGATACACAACGAGTGGCATGCAAAGCACCGAAAGACTTGTCCAGGTCCTGGATATTTAGAATGGCTTTAGACATCTCGTGCCCTCCCGGCCAGCAGACCCATAATGCCGCCCTGTGCGAATAAGACCACGCCAAGCAAGATTAAGCCTAGTAAAAATTGCCAGTATTCGGTAAGTCCCCCGAGGAATGTCTCCAACAAGACAAATAAGATGGCTCCGGCGAGCGGACCGCTGTGACGACCGACTCCACCAAGAACGACAATGACTATAAGTTGACCGGACTGGTGCCAATTGAGCATTGATGGGCCTACGAATCCGTTTAAATCTGCATACAATGCACCGGCTAACCCAGTGATCATACCGCTGATGATAAATCCTATTAGGCGCACTGGCCCGGGTTCCACACCTGCAGTGGCCAGCCGGATCGGATTCATTCGGGCCATTGTCAGTGCTGCACCAAAACGGGCAGCGATAGCCCGCTGGCAAAAGCCCATGCTCAGAATCAACAATCCGAAACAGAGTGCAAAAAAGATTAAAGCATTGTTGGTATCAAGCCCGTAAAACTGATTTCTGATGTAGATCGGGAGTCCGTCCTGACCTCCGTAGGCTGGCCAGGAAATGGCAAAATAGTAGATCATTTGGGCAAATGCCAGTGTGATCATAATGAAATAGACACCCGTTGTGCGTAGCGAAAGTTTGCCGATAAAATAGGCAACTATGGCGCAAACAAGCATTGACGTTATCCACAAAGGCAACATTTGGTCACAGCCATTAGGCAAGGCAGCAATACCCAGAATAGAGCTGCTCTGGAAGGCGTGAAAGGCCCCGATGCCGACTACATATCCTCCTATTCCGAAAAAGGCCGCATGTCCTAAACTTATCATGCCGCCGAAACCGAGGGCAAGGTTCAGTCCAACGCCTGCCATGGCCATGATGGTGATGTGGGAGGCTAAATCAACGTAAAATATATCGCCCAGTATATAGGCAATAATGGCAGCCAAGGCCAAAGAGACCAACAGGATCAGGCTGACCCAGTGTTCCCTGGTTAGGGCCATACTTGTCTTCGAGGCATTGAGTGTGTTTTGCTTGCAGTCCAGACTAGTCATTGGCAGAAAACAATCCTTTCGGTTTAAAAACTAGGATGATGGCCATCAGCAAGTAGATCAACATCGAAGCCAGAGCTACACCTATTGTCGAGGCATCTGAGGCCTCCATGAATAACTTGAAAAAACTTGGCAGAAGAACACGACCGAAGGTATCAACTACGCCGACTAATAGTGAGGCTATAAAGGCGCCTTTGATGGAGCCGATACCGCCGATGACAATGACTACAAAGGCGAGAATCAGTACTGGTTCACCCATGCCAACCTGCACAGATTGCAACGCACCTATGGTAGCGCCAGCTAATCCGGCCAGCCCGGCCCCGAGTGCAAAGACTAGAGTATAGAGAACGTTGATGTCGACCCCAAGCGCACCGATCATTTCACGATCATTTTCGCCAGCCCGGATACGCATACCCAAACGGGTTTTGTTGATCAAAAAATACAGCCCGATAGCAATTAGTACACCGATTAGAATGATCACCAGTCGATAAATTGGATATACGACGCCTCCAGGCAGCAAAATCGAACCATCCAGGATGTCAGGAATATTAAGCCAAAGAGGAGAGGCGCCATAAATCCAGCGTGTTCCTTCGAGAAAGATCAGGATCAAGGCAAAGGTGGCCAATACTTGATCCAGATGATCTCGATTATACAGCTTCCGCATTACCAACAACTCAACCACCCCACCAATCAACCCTGCAGCCAGAACACCACAAGCCAGTCCCAGCCAGAAGGAGCCGCTCATGCCAGTCACCCACGCGGTGACAAAAGCTCCAGTCATGTAAAAGGAGCCATGAGCCAGGTTGATCAGGCCCATGACGCCGAATATCAGGGTCAGTCCGCTGGCCATTAGAAATAGCGTGATGCCTAACTGAAAGCCGTTTAGCAGCTGTTCAAGTATCAGTGACAGACTCATAACTGTGTCCTATAGGATTATTTCCAGTCCATTGAACACTGGTCAGCATAGGCGTCCTGGTGGTCTTCTACTGCTATGCCTAAAAGTTTGTTAGTAGGCTTGCCGTCTTCACCGGTTACTACTTCACGGACATAGATATCATGGATCGGGTGATGATTGCAGCCGAAGCGGAAATCTCCTCGAGTTGAGTTGAAATTGGCTGCTCTCAATGCAGCACGGAAGGCATCTTGGTCCTCCGGATGGGCTTTTTCAAGTGCCGACAAAATGAGATTGGCAGTGTCAAAGCCTTGAGATGCATATAAGGTGGGTATGCGGTCGTATTTGGCTTTAAAGCTCTCTACGAAAGCTTGGTTGGTCGGATTTTCCAGGTCGTATGCCCACTGTGAGGTGTTCTTCGCTCCAATTGCGGCCTCTCCCACGCTATTGATGATGATCTCGTCAAATGAAAAGGCCGCACCAAAGATAGGCAAATTGACATCAAATTGCTTCTGGAAAGCAATGCCCATGCCGCCAGGAAGGAAGAAAAAGACACTATCAGCATCACTGCTGCGAATTCTGGCTATTTCAGAGGCGTAGTCAGTTTGTCCCAATTGAGTATAGACCTCGTTGGCAATTTTTCCGTCAAAACCCCTTTTGAATCCTTCTAAGGCGTCAGTACCAGCTGGGTAGTTAGGGGCCAGAATGAAAGGTTTTTTCAGCCCGGATTTTTTCATATAGATACCCATAGATTCATGCAGTTGGTCGTTCTGCCAGGCGACGTTGAAGTAGTTTTTGTGACACATATCCCCAGCCAGTTTAGAGGGGCCGGCGTTGGGTGAGAGGTAAAAGATCCCCTGGCGCACTAATGAGGGGACGATTGCCATGGCAAGATTAGAAAAAATACAGCCAGTCATGATGTCAACATTTTCTCGTTGGACTAACTCGTTGGATATTTTTTTGGCAACTCCGGGTTTGCGGGCATCGTCTCTGATGAATACTTCAATGTCGTCTCTACCGGATTGTTCCATGGCGAGCATAAAGCCATCGCGCACATCGACACCAAGATGGGAACCGCCGCCGGAGAGGGTTGTCATTAAACCGATCTTAACGTCTTTAGCGTAACTGGTGGTTACGCTAAAGGATATCAATAAGCCCAGTATTACAATTACTAATTTTTTCATTTTATACCTCCAAAGATGTTTTAATTGTTTTTACTTATTGGTTATCTTATGGAAATGAGTTCGACTTTATTGACATTTTGTTTCCACGTATGAGGACATTTGAGATAGGATTTAAAACTTTTAAGCCGAATTGACTATAAAGATTCTTTAGTTATTTCCTCTTTAATAGTCTGTCTGAGTTTAAAACGTTGGTACTTCCCAGTGGTAGTTTTGGGCAGCTCAGGGATAAAACGGAATTGTGCAGGCACCTTGAAACCTGGCAACTCTTTTCTAATATGTTCTTTGAGTTTCTCTTCCAGTTCCTGAGTATTTTCAACTTCGTCTAGCAGTACCACAAAGGCCATTGGTTTCTCAAGCCCATCATGATCTTTGAATCCAATAACAGCACTTTCAAGAACAGCTCCATGCTTCATGATGACATTTTCTATCTCCACAGGCATGACCCATTCACCTCTTGATTTAAAGGCATCATCTAACCTGCCTGAATACCAATAATAACCGTCTTCATCAATGTAGAAAAGATCTTCAGTATTAAACCATTGTCCTAGGCATTGTTTTCGAGTCTTTTCTTTTTTATTCCAAAAACCTAAAGTTGTGCTTTCTCCTTTAACCCATAATGTTCCCATTTCACCCCTTGGTAAAGTATTGCCTTCTTCATCCACAATTTTTGCTTCATAACCAGGACAGGGCCATCCCGTACTGCCACCTCTGACTTGGCCTGGCCGGGGGGAAATATAGATGTGAAGCACTTCTGTACTGCCTATTCCATCCAGTATTTCCACTCCAAACTTGTTCTTCCAACGTTCGAACAGGACCTGTGGCAAATGTTCTCCTGCAGAAGAGCAAAGTCTTAAATTACTAAGATCGTATTTTTTTTCTAATTCTGGAATAGCAAGGGCGGCTGCATAGAATGTGGGTACACCAAAAAACCAGGTTACTTTATATCGCTCAGCTGCTGCTAGGACAGATTCTGGACTGGGTACCTCAGGATACATAACAGTAGATCCGCCGACATAAAAAGGGAAGAAGAGGCTGTTTCCGAGTCCAGAAGTATGGAAAAGTTTGGGCACTGATAAGCACACATCGCTTTCCTTGATATCCAAAATTGATCTAGCATAACTTTCACAACAATAAAGCCAATCTTGGTGATGATGTATAACTCCTTTTGGTTCTCCAGTACTTCCAGAAGTATAAGCCCAAAAAGCTGGTTCATCCCTGTCAGTTTCGCTTGGTTCCAATTTAGCAGAAGCTGAAGACATGAGTTCATCTAAGTTCATGTATTCAGAAGAGGATTCACCAACAACTATAATTTGTTGTAAAAATTTGAGCTGTGGTTTTATCTTTTCTATCATTTCCAAAAGATCTTCAGAGACGATCACAACTTTAGCCCGACTATCATTTATCATATATTCTTGATATTGTTCAGGAAGTCTTGAATTTACCGGTACCGGGACTGCAGCTATCTTCATGGCACCCAATATTGAATAGACTAGAGAAGGTGAATCCGGTAAGATCAAAAAAATCCTGTTTTCCCGTTCTACATTCAGGCTCTTTAATACATTTCCAAGTTTATTGGTTTTTTCATACACTTCATTGTAAGTAATTTCTTTTTGGCCATAATATATGGCTACCTTATCACCTTTGCCTTCCTCAATATGCCGGTCCAAAAACGTAGTGGTGCAATTATAAGTCTTGGGTACATCCATCTTGTAATATCCGGCAGGGAATTCATGTGCGGAATGCGTTATCATAAATACAACACCTCCATATTGAGATTAATACAATACCATCTTTTTATCTTTGATTCCAATTTCAAATTTTAAGATACTGTAATAATTTAATATTACCTTCAAATAAGACTAAAGCCTTTCTCCCAGAATTCAACAATACCCGAAATAAACAAACGTTTGATAGATTATATATTGATTCCTTTAATATGAAAGATTAAAGCCTTTGTCAAGCCAATTTTATGATGAACCTGATTCACTTATTCTTATTTCTTTGGTCAACGGTCAACGGTTAACGGTCAACATTCTTTTCATGTTTACCAAAGCTTTTTTTATTGATTTAAATTGTTTTTCAGTTTAAAATCTTGGATAAGAGTTTATTTTTGGGATTGTTTGACTGGAAATTTATTATTGGCAAAAGAGTTGTGGTATGAGCAATATTGAGGTTCTGCAAAAAATTAGAAATATTCGGGAACTACCGGCACTACCAGCCGTGGCCAGCAAGGTCCTGGAAATTGCCAGTGATCAGGATTCAACAGCCAAAGAGCTAAGTAAGGTCATATCCCAGGATCAATCATTGACCACCAGGACATTGAAATTGGTTAATTCAGCCTATTACGGATTTCCCCGGACAGTTAGTAAAATAACCGAAGCTGTAGTTATCCTTGGTTTTAATACTGTCAAGAACTTAGCCTTATCTGTCTCTGTCTGTAACTTTTTTGGTGGTGGTCAAGGTGATTTTGACCGGAAACGACTTTGGGAACATTCGGTTGGTGCTGCGGTTGCTGCTACCATACTGGCCAAAAAGGCTATGATGAAATCCTTTATTGAGGATCTTTTTGTAAGTGGTCTACTACACGACATTGGTCTTATTATTGAAGATCAATATTTCCATGAGCAGTTTTTACAGGCCCTTGCTATGTCAGAAAACAAAAATATACCTATTGAAATAGCCGAAAGAGACATACTTGGTATAGATCATGCTATGATTGGTAAAAAGATTGGCGAGACATGGAAGCTGCCATCAAAGATCAATAATATTATTGGCTTCCATCATCAACCGCAGTATGCCAATGGGGAAACCAAAAAAGAGACCTCTGTTATTTATATTGCTGATCTTGTTTGTAAGTTACAGGGATTTGGCTTTGATGGTGACCAGGTAGTCCCGACTCTGAGAAAAGAGCCATTTACTGTTCTAGGTATCTCTAAGGAAGAGTTGAAAGAGATAACCAAAGAGTTTGAGGTAGATATTGAAAAAGCCCAAGACTTTCTTGAACTTATCAGGTAACAAACATGAATGATGCCTTAGATAGATTGATAGACAACTTAGAATTTAAGGATGAGCTAGATAGTAATCAACCCATAGAAATATCTTCATACAATATAGATATCTGTGCCTACATAAAGGAAATCTTTGAAAAAGTGTCCATGTCTGTTGATATAGAAGCTACCTTGAACATTGTCATGGATATCCTCAATGAATATTTGTCGCCAGAAAAGAGTTTTGTACTGCCTGTTGGCGGAGATATCATTCTAGAAAGAAATTTGAGTTCTTTCTCAAATGATTATGTAAAGAGATTAGAAAATGAAGGTGTTCTTGATTGGGTCCAGGTAGAAGGTAAACAAACATTTAAGCTAGTTGGAGATCGCAAGGTAGCAGTAGCCCCTTTGAATAGTGAATCCAATTTTTTGGGATTTCTTATTCTTGTATTCAATGATCTTGAAATTACACCAAAATTGACGGATTTTGTTTATATATCCTCTCAGATCTTTTCGGTCTTTTTTTCCAAAAAGGCTATTTATCGGGAGTTGATTGAAAAAAGTGATAACCTGGAGGTCAAGGTATCTGAGATAAAAGGGCTTTATCAGGAGTTATTGATTGTACATGAGTTTGTTAATCAGGTTGGTTCAATATTTGATGAGCATAGACTGTTTGTCAAATTAATAGATATGTGTAGCCGGGCTTTGGATATTGATCAAGGCTTTGTACTACACTATGACCAAAAAAACTTTCAAATGCAGGTCACAGTTGATACAAATACAAATCTAATTGGTAAAGACATTGATCCGACTGATTATATAAGTTTTTTCAACCAGGACAATCAGGTGGTCAGTTCCAAACAGGTTGACCTTTCTGCTCTGAAAAGAAGCTTACAATTACAATCTATATTTGCAGCTCCGGTTTTTCTGGACAATAGCCTCTATGCTCTTGTGATTTTGAGTGAACGTAAGACTAACAAACCATATTCAGAACAGGATGAGAGAATACTGCTGTCCTTGACCAGACAAGCAGGTAACAGTCTATACAACATAAGACTGCATGAGCATCTTATTGAAAAAGAAAAAATCGACAGAGATCTCGAGTTGGCCAGTAATATACAGCTAAGCCTGTTACCCAAACAGCCTCCCCAGATGGAAGGTCTTGACATTGATACATTTTTCAAGCCTGTAAAGCAGGTTGGTGGTGACTATTACGATTTTTATCAAACAGATAATTATACTTCCTGGTTCTTTATCGGTGATGTTTCTGGTAAGGGTATATCTGCAGCCATACTTATGGCCACCTTGCGAAGCATGTTGAAATCTGAAATGAGAAAGTCAGGAGATAACCCGGGTTATCTCCTGACTGGTTTAAACAATTTGTTGTGCCCAGACATATATGAAGGCAAGTTCATCACCTTTTTAGCTGGGGAACTAGATATCCAAAGAGAAAGGATCGTTTTTTCCAATGCTGGTCATCTGCCCATGCTGATATATAGAAGGCAAGAGGACCTTGTTGAGTCCTTCCAGGCCATGGAAATGCCCCTGGGCATAACAGACAAACTCATTTATCCCTCACAAATCATCTATTTTAAAAAGGGTGATATTTTGCTTCTTTATACCGACGGAATAAATGAGGCCAAGAATGTCCAAAAAGAGGAGTTTGGCTTGGACAGGCTAACCCAATTATTAAAGGAAGCTAGCAGGGATCATTCCCAAAAGATAATTCAAGATATTCTTAAGGCAGTAAGAGATTTTACCGGGGATATACCTCAATATGATGATCTAAGCTTGATGGTGATCAAAAGAGATAAATGATGCCTATACACAAAAGGTTTGGAGGCGGTCAATCGCTTTTTGGGTTAAAGTTAAGGTAAACAACACCCCAGTTTGCCATGGATTACTTTATAGCAGTCTGATTGTTGCCAATCTCATCACTTATAAAACAAAAGACTTGTTTAATGTGTCCATGCTCGTTGTATTCTGTAGTGGCAGACAGATTAACATCCAAGACTTGACCTGATCTGGTTAGCATCTGAATGCCAATTTTTTTTATCCAACCTTGCTCATAAAATGCTGGTAAAATCTCCTCAATCATATTTTCCCTTGAATCAGGGGATAAAAAATCAAGAAAAGGTTTGCCAATAACTTCTCCTCTATTGTAGTCCAACTTTTCCAGCCAACAGTCACTAACTGTTATCATTCTGCCATGAGAATCTACAGATTGGAGCATGGCCGGTGTCTTATTATAGAGGATACGATGTTTTTCCTCGCTTTCTTTCAAAACCCTTTTTATCATTCTTTGTTTGGTTACGTCAGAACTTGTCCCAATGGCTCGAATCGGCTGCTGGGATATATCTCTCTCAAAAACCATAACCCGATCACGGATCCATTTGTAAGATCTGTCTCTACAGAGGATGCGGTGCTCACAGTCACAAAAATCTGTCTCTCCTTGTAAATGAGACTGCAGTTTTTCCAAGGTTTGTCTATAATCATTGGGATGGATTCTGGATTTCCATTCAGATATGTGATCATCAAGCTCTTGTTCTGTATAACCGATCATCTCCTTCCAATGTCTGGAGAAGAAGACCTGGCCGGTAAGAATATTCCAGTCCCAGACCCCCTCTTGCGAGACTTTGAGAGCAAATTTCCATCTAAGTTCGCTCTCTGCTAAGACCTGTCTTGTATTTTCAAGCCTAGTGACGTTAAAACCAAAACGTATGATTCGAAAGACTTTTTGGTGTGTATCCAGGATAGGTACACTGCGCATCAGCCATTTTTGTCCATCAGAGGACTCAAAGTAGTGTTCCTCCTGAACCTCCTTGCTTAGCATGGCCTGCTTTACAGTGCATCTCTGACACGGTTTTTTAGCCCCTAACAAGGCCTGATAACATTTTTTGTTTACAATATTGTCGAATTCAGTCTTAAACTCTTTGGCAAGTCTGTGATTCATCCAAAGGATATTCATCTGGCTATCTAAGGAGATGACAATTGTCTCATAAAGGTTGTTTAAAATAGTTCTTTGCTCGCTCTCTATTTTTTGTAGCTTTTGTTGGAGTTGTTTTCGTCTTTGGATCTCATCACGTAATCGACGGGTCAATTCTTCTAACTCTTTAGATCTGTGGATCATTTTTTTGGTCAAAGAATCCATCTCCTCGTCACCATTACTTTTCTGGTTTTCCAAATAATAGAGATAGTTGATGAATTGATTTGGGTTATCCTTGATCATACGAACAATACGGTCCGGCAGCTTACCGCTAAGGGCCAAAAGGACATCGGAATTTTCATCTAATTGTCTGGCCAGGGCCAAAATCCTACTTTCACTCAGTGGGGTATGTTCACCTCTTTCCAGTTTGCTCAGATAGGAATGGTGCAGACCAACTCTTTTGGCCATACTGCGAATGGAATAGCCTGTATGCTTAGACTGCAGCTCTTGTCGCCGTTTTTTTACGTATTCTCCAAGTATTTTCATTTTTTTAAATTCTCCTTTGACAAAAATTAGATGGCTACTTCATAATAGACACTACTACCAGGAAGTTTTTGAGTTAGCAATAACAAATAGCAAACTTGGTTAAAAGCCTTGGAAAGATTATGAAATATATACCTCTTCAGAAAGTTGTTGATGTATTATCCCAAAAGTTTCATCAAGAGCTACCTTCTGAATCAGAAACCCAAGAGGAAAACTCAAATCAGAGTGGCCTTTTTTGTCGTCAATGGGCTGAAAGCTTGAGCACAATGTCTCAAGATCTGTTGCAGTTTTTTGCGGATAAAGAGGAGCATTTTTTGGCTCTTGGTTCTCTTATTCAGGAGGGATATAAAGAGTCAAAAGATTTGTCTGCCTCCTCAAATCATTTAGTCAATCAAGTCAATAATGAAGATCAAAGTCAGATTATAAGAGGACTCAATCAAAAAGTACATGAAATTGAAAACTATTGGCAGGTATTTCATCCTGAAACTATTTGGAATCGGCTTAATCTACTCCACAATGTGACTTTAGATCTTGCTTCCTTATTGAGTCGCTTTGAACGAATTGTTTTACGGCTCAAAGTCTTGTCAGTATCTACTCGTGTAGAAACGGCCAGATTGGGTCAAGAGGGAGAAGGCTTTGGCATTCTGGCACAGGATGTGAGTACATTGAATCTTCAAGCTGATGATGAAACCCAGAAGATTAAGGAAAAGACCCAATCGGTCCAGGAAGATATTCAGGTCGCTTGTCAAAAGACAGAAGTCTTGTCCCAGGAACAAGATATCGATGCACAAAATCTTATGCAGGAGATTAAACAAGGTTTGTCTCAACTAGATGATCTTCAAGGACTATCTTCACAACTAATTGATAAGCTTTCCAGTCATACAGAGTTGATAACTGATAAGATCGGAGAAATTGTTTCCAAGATCCAATTTCATGATATTACAAGACAGCAGATTCAACATGTTAGTGAGGTTATGAATGAAGTCAAAAATGAAGTTAAGGATCATGATTACAGCCAAGAAAATTCAGAGGAAGACATAGAAATACTTTCCTGGATTACCGATGTCTGTAAATTACAAATATCTCATATAGATGCCTCTAAAGAAGGTTTTTCTCAGGCCCTATATCATATCCGCAATAGCATAGGAGATATAATAGAGCAAATCCAAAATATTGTTTCTGATATCCAGCAGATGAGTGGGGATCAAGACGGCCATTCGGTTTTGGAAAAGATTCAGATGGATATGACTAAGGTTGTTCAGGCCTTGCGAAAGACCTCCGGAAAGTCGGATGAAGTTGTGGAAATAATGAAGGTCGTAGGTGGAGTTGTTCAAGAAATGGGGGTGTTCGTGGAGAATATAGAGGAAGTTGGGGTGAGTATTGAACGGATCGGATTGAATGCCAGTGTTCAAGCAGCCCATATTGGAGATAACGGCCGAGCAATGGGGGTTTTGGCCGAATCTATTCACAGCCTGTCTATTGAGTCTAAAGTACAGACCCGAGAGATTACCAATTCACTGAACAAGATCATTTCTGAATCCGAGCATTTTCAATCTCAGGCCAGGGAAGCCAATGAGTTGGCTTCTAAAGAAAGTGCCTTGATTTCCGATTTTGAAAGGTTAATCAAGAGCCTTCAGCAGACCCATAATAATATACAGAGTCATTTGTCATATATTCAGGAAACCTCCAGAAATCTCATTGATAAACTGCAAAAGATAGTTGAAGACAAGGAATTGGAAAATGAGGTATTGGATCGTTTTGAAGAGGCCAAAAAAGAGATAAGAGAAATAAAGGACATGATGACCCAATATCTCCCTGAGCAGGGAGTTAAGCCCTCAGAAAGGCTCAGGTCCATACTGGAAAAATATACTATGGAATCAGAGAGACAGGTCCATATGAAGCTCTTTGAAGAGGAAGAAGATGATATGAACCAGGACAATGTATCTTTTTTTGACAATGAAGTGGACGACAATGTGGATCTCTTTGATGAAGATGAAGATGAGCAAAAAGAAAAGGATGCCTTGGGTGACAATGTAGAATTGTTCTAGATAATGGAGGATGCAAGATGAATATCACCAACCCTGATCCTGAAACAAAACGGATTGAACTTCAAGGGGAATGTTCAGTGGAATTTTCTTCTGAGCTTAGTAGTCAACTCCTTGATGGTTTTAAAAATTATTCTCACTTAGAGCTAAGTCTTAATCAGATTACAGAAGCAGATCTTACTATTATCCAGCTTTTATGTTCTGCTCATAAAAGCTCTCAATCTGGTAGTAAGGATATTCGAATAGTTGATCAGGTGCCTGATTCTGTAAGTAATACAATGCTTCGGGCTGGTTATTTTTTATGTTGTCAGAGATGTCCTGTCAAAACATGTTTTCTCAGGGAGGCTTTGTCCGATGAGTAAGAAAATTATGACTGTGGATGACTCCCCTAGTGTACGTCAAATGGTCAGCTTTACTTTGCAGGATGCCGGATATGAGGTCGTTGAGGCCTCAGACGGTCAAGATGCTTTAGACAAACTTCAAGGTCAGGTAGATATGATTATTACTGATCTAAATATGCCCAATATGGATGGTATTGAGCTTATTAAAAATGTCCGGGGGAATGCCGACTATAAGTTTATTCCTATTGTCATGTTGACTACCGAATCTCAGGATTCCAAGAAAAAAGAAGGCAAGGAAGCCGGAGCTACTGGATGGATTGTCAAGCCTTTTAAGCCGCCACAAATTTTGGGAGTCGTCCAGAAGCTTTTGAAATAATTTGTTAAGGGTTGGAGGTTATAATGTCCCGAGAAGAGCAAATGAAACAGGCCTTTTTAGAAGAAGCAAGTGATCTTTTGCCTGAATTGGAAGATGCCTTGTTATCCCTTGAGGACTCACCACAGGATATAGAATTGATTAATCGGGTTTTTAGGGCCTTACATACCCTGAAAGGTTCAGGTAATATGTTTGGTTATGAGAATATTGGCCGTTTGAGTCATGAGATTGAGACCATATTCGACAAGATAAGGAATGATGAACTTGATATTACCAAACAGATTCTTGATGTAACCTTTCGGACCAAAGATCAGATTCAGCAGATGCTCTACTCTTCTGAGGAGGGTCAGGATTCAATAATAGATAATCTGATTCAAGAGATCAAACATCTAGCTCCAGGACAGGAGGTCAAGGAAGAGCAAGACATTTCAGAAAATAAGCCCAGCCAGGAATCTGGAGAAAACCTTCGAATATATCGAATCCGATTCAAACCCCCAAGGGATATCTTTCATACCGGTACAGATCCTCTTAGCCTGCTTAGTGAATTGCAGGAGCTTGGCAGCGCCTATATTGTTGCCCATATAGAAGATCTTCCTGATCTGGAAGATATAGAACCTGAAAAATGTTATACTTGGTGGGATATTATCCTTTCTACTGATAAAGACAAGAATGCTATACTTGATGTCTTTATCTTTGTTGAAGACGATAGTGAAATCACAGTTCAGATTATTGATGAAGGCAGCTATACAGATGAGGAGGAGATTGCCTATAAACGTCTGGGGGAAATACTTGTTGAGAGAGGTGATTTGAGCCCGACCAGTTTGCAACAGATCCTTTTTAGTAAAAAACCTCTTGGGGAAATACTCACAGATTCAGGGGTGGTCAGTGATGAAACGGTTCAATCGGCCTTAATGGAACAATCGGCTGTAAGAGAGCGCCGACAGGAAAAGAAACAACAGGAATCTGTCTCAAGCCTCAGAATACCAGCCCAAAAGCTTGATAAACTTGTTGATCTGGTTGGAGAGCTGGTTATTGCTCAAGCCCGTTTAAGCCAGATTGTCAATACTGTGGAAAATCAAGAAATCCAAGAAATAGCTGAAGAAGTCGAGAGGCTAAGCAGTGAACTAAGGGATAATACCCTGGGAATCCGTATGTTGCCTATTGGAACTAGCTTTGGCCGCTTCCGACGAGTTGTCCGGGATCTTTCCTCTGAGTTGGGCAAGGAGATCAATCTAATCACCGAAGGTTCTGAAACTGAGTTGGATAAGACAGTTATTGAGAAATTGAATGATCCACTGATCCATCTTTTGCGCAATAGTATCGATCACGGCATAGAAGACCCTGAAGGACGGGAACAAGAAGGAAAACCGCGACAAGGAACGATCACCCTAACTGCTATGCATGCCGGAGGAAATGTGGTTATCTCTATCCAGGATGATGGCAAGGGTATAGATCCTGAAATTATGCGTCAAAAGGGTATTGAGAAAGGGATTATCTCCTTAGAGGCGGAAATGAAAGAAAAAGACCTGATTGGTCTTATTTTCACTCCTGGGTTTTCTACTGCCGAGCAGGTATCTGACCTCTCTGGCCGTGGTGTGGGCATGGATGTAGTCAAAAACAATATTGAGGCCCTTCGGGGCAGTGTAGAAATCGAGAGCAACAAAGGAGAAGGAACAAGTATTTATGTCAAGCTCCCTTTGACTCTGGCCATTATAGATGGTCTGCAAGTCCAAATTCAGGATGAGGTCTTTGTCTTGCCTCTGAGCGTGGTCGAGGAGTGTATTGAATTGACCAAGGAAGAGGCCCAAAAGTCCAAAGAGCAATGTTTTGTCAAGGTCAGGGGCGAAATTGTACCCTATTTGAGTACTAGGGAACTGTTTAGTGTTCCTGGGAAGACACCGGATATAGTTCAAGTGGTTATTGTCTCTTCGAATCGTAGTCAGGTTGGTTTGGAAGTTGATCATATTATCGGGCATTACCAGACGGTTATCAAGAGCCTGAGCAAGGTTTACCGTAATGTCCAGGGGATATCTGGGGCCACTGTCCGTGGGGACGGGAGCATGGCTCTGATCCTTGATGTCGATAATTTGATTCAGAAGGTGGAAAAGAATATACAGTAAATTAAATCCTAATAAACTTTTAAAAAAAGGAGTATGGTATGGTTAACCTGAAAGACATTAAGATGAGGCCAAAGCTAATTTTATTGTTCTTACTGATTGGGCTCATACCATTAGCCATTACCGGCTGGTGGTCATCCAGATTGGCAGGTGATTCGCTTATGGATAGCGCCTATAATCAGCTAAAATCGATGCGAGATGTGAAAAAAAATCAGATCAGCTCTTTTTTTGAAGAGCGGAAAGGGGACACTGATGTCCTTGTAGATACTGTCAATCAAATCCAGGCTGAGTCCTTTCAAAAGCTGCAAAGTGTTCAACAGCTGAAAAAGAGTCAGATAAAACAATTCTTCAAAAAATTGCACAATGACATCCAAGTCTTGGCTCAAAGTGAGGATGTAAAAAGAGCTTATTCTGAGCTAAAGCAGTATCACGATGACTTGGGGTTTGGTGCCCAAAGTTCTTTTGATGTAGATACCCCCAGATACGAGAGGATCTGGCAGAAATACAGTGATGACCTAGGTAAATATGTGGAGAAGTTTGGTTACTATGATGTCTTTATTATCTGTAAACCGCATGGCCATGTCATGTATACCCATTCCCAAGAAGACGATCTGGGGACAAATCTTGGCTATGGACCATACAGGGAGGAAGGACTGGCCAGACTTTGGGAAAAGGTTGTTCGACAGAAATCGTTTGTCATTGAAGATTATTCTGCTTATAGCCCCAGCGGTGGAAAGCAAGAGGCGTTTGTCGGTGGGCCGATCAAAAATAATGCCGGGAAAATGGTTGCTGTGGTTGCCCTTCAGATATCTAGTCAGTCTATCAATGATATTGTCCAGCAAAGACAGGGTTTGGGTAAGACAGGGGAGACCTATCTGGCAACTGAGCAAAACGGTCGGATAGAGTTTAGGAGCAATCTACAGACTATGGGCGATGGTAATTTTGTTATTGGCAAGGATGTTACGGATATTGCTCCGGCTTATCTTGAAGAAACCTTGTCTGGCAAACAGGTTTTGGATGTCTATACCGATTCAGCCGGAAATCCAGTCATGGTCACAGGGAGTATGTTCAATGTTGGCAGTGGGATTAAATGGGCCATGATTACCAAACAAAATTTAGAGGAGGCCTTGACCTTTACAGAGAAAAAGGGCCAGGAGGACTACTTTACCAAATATATCAAATCTTATGGCTACTATGATCTGTTTCTTATCAATAAAAAGGGTTATGTCTTTTACACTGTTGGTAAAGAAGCCGATTACCATACCAACATGCTCGAAGGTAAATACTCTGATTCCAATCTGGGCAAACTGACCAGAAAGGTACTGCGGACCAAGAGCTATGCCATGGCTGATTTTGCTTCCTATGCCCCAAGTGGAGGTAAACCTGCCTCATTTGTTGCCAGGCCGCTTATACATAACAATAAAGTGGAAATGGTGGTTGCCCTGCAGCTCAGCCTACAGGATATCAATAACATTATGCAGGAACGGACCGGTATGGGCGAGAGCGGGGAGACATATCTGGTCGGACCTGACAAGCTGATGCGTTCGGATTCCTTCCTGGCTACGCAGAGTCACTCGGTAGAGGCCTCCTTTGCCGGAACTGTTCAGCAAAACGGGGTCGACACTGTAGCCTCCAGACAAGCCTTGAATGGTAAGACAGATGCTCAGATTATAGACGACTATAATGGGAATCCGGTCCTATCGGCTTATACTCCGGTCAATGTCGGTAAAAATCTCAAGTGGGCCTTGATTTCGGAAATAAACGAAGCAGAGGTAAATCAACCAATTGATGATTTGATTATGTCTATAGTCATTGTGGCTATTGTCATTATAATTGCTGTTATTCTGGTAGCCTTGTTTGTGGCCAATATGGTCGCCAAGCCCTTAAATGAGGGGGTCTCATTTGCCGGAACCGTAGCCAAAGGGGATTTAACAGCCATTCTGGAAGTTGATCAAAAGGACGAGATCGGTATGCTGGCTGATGCCCTGAGGGATATGGTTAAGAACTTGCAGAAGGTGGTCAAGGATGTCCAGTCAGCTTCGGACAACGTGGCCTCCGGATCAGAGGAGATGAGTTCCTCTTCAGAAGAATTGTCTCAGGGAGCTACCGAGCAGGCCTCTAATATCGAAGAGGTATCCTCGAGTATGGAACAGATGGCCTCGAACATCCAGCAAAACACAGACAACGCCCAGGAGACGGAGAAGATCTCCAATAAGGCTGCCCAGGATGCTGAGGCAGGCGGCAAGTCAGTCAATGATACTGTTCAGGCTATGAAAGACATTGCCGACAAGATCTCTATTATTGAGGAGATCGCCAGACAGACCAATCTTTTGGCCCTAAATGCAGCCATTGAGGCGGCTAGAGCAGGCGAGGCCGGAAAGGGTTTTGCCGTAGTAGCGGCCGAGGTCCGCAAGCTGGCTGAAAGAAGCGGTGGAGCGGCCAAAGAGATCCGGGAGCTGTCCTCCTCCAGTGTAGAGGTGGCTGAACAGGCAGGTCAGATGCTGAACAAAATGGTCCCAGATATCCAAAAGACAGCCGAGTTGGTTCAAGAAATAGCTGCAGCCAGCCGGGAACAGAATAGCGGGGCTGAGCAGGTAAACAAAGCGGTCCAGCAGTTGGATCAGGTCATACAGCAAAATGCCACAGCCTCTGAAGAGCTGTCATCGACAGCAGAGGAGCTGTCTTCTCAGGCCCAGCAACTCCAGGATACCATGTCCTTTTTCAAGATAGATGAAGAAAAGTCTTTTCGGGGTAAATCAGTAGAGAAAATCAAAAAGGAAGGTGGTGGTCAGGCTGTTTCCAAGGACAATAAGAAGGCCTTGGGTCAGACTCAGAACAAGCAGGAGAAAGCAGAAAATAAGGAACAAGGCAAACAGAAACGTTTGTCCCTGGATATGAATTCAGAGGATCAGGAAGACCAGGAATTTGAGAGATATTAACATAAAAGAATGTTTACCGTTGTCCGTTTACCGTTTACCGAAGAATAAAATTAATTGAACTTCTTCGTTTTTTTGTTTTTTGGTTGACGGTCGACGGTAAACGGTGAACATTTTAAAGAGTTAGAGAAGATATTCATATTAACCAAGAAAGGAGCGCGTATGTCAGATACGACAGATACAATGTCCAACCAATATTTGACATTTAAGCTTGATGGCGATTTTTATGCCTTGAGTATAGCCTCGGTTAAAGAGGTTTTGGAATATATGCAAATTACCAGGGTTCCCAGAACTCAGGAATATATGAGGGGGGTGATAAACGTCAGGGGCAATGCAGTCCCGGTAGTTGATTTAAAGCTAAAGTTTGGCATGGACAAGACTGAGCAGACCTTGGATACCTGTATTGTTATTGTGGAGGTAGATCTTGATGGCGAGTTCACAACTATAGGGGCAATGGTTGACGGAGTGGAGGAGGTCCTAGAGATAGACCCGAGCAAGATTGAGCCGCCGCCCAAGTTAGGTACCAAGATCCATTCCAAATTTATGAAAGGCATTGGCAAGCTAGAGGAGCAGTTTGTGATCATTTTGAATGCTGATCAGCTATTTACCATTGAGGAGCTAGATGTCTTGTCTGAGGTCAAAGAATCCGGTGCTACATTCGATATGGAAGAGAAATAATAACTGTTAGTCTTGATGAAGTAATCCATAAATGGTTAAGATTAATGCACTATTGAAGCTTTTAACCGGCGATTGCCTCTCTCTTGCTATTGTTGTTTAGCTATTTGAAAAGAATTATATTTTTTTGTATTAGTTTGGTCCAATGAAAAAAAGGGGCTTTCTTTTGAACTTATGTTTTTAAGCCTATAATTTCTAATCTCATCCAGTTAAAATTCTGCTTTATCACTGAAAAATTCAAAATAAGCCCCTTTTTCAAATAGTTGCAAACGGCTAAACAGTTATCTTCTTGGTAAAAGGGATTTGAGTAGGCAGTCGCCCTTTTAAAAGGGTGCCATGAACAAAAATAGACAAAGTGAAGATAGAGATAGGTCTTGGAATCAAGCCAAACCAATGACTACAAAGGAGTTTCAGCGCTTTAGCAGTTTTATTCAAGAGGAATTTGGCATTAAAATGCCGCCGGGTAAGAAGACCATGCTTGAATCACGTCTTGGAAAAAGACTTAGGGCCTTAGGTATGAACAGCTACAAAGATTATGAAAACTATCTCTTCAATATAAAAGGGATGGAGATAGAAATACCTCATCTGATTGATGCTGTGACTACAAACAAGACAGATTTTTTCCGGGAAGCAAATCATTTTGATATCTTATACAATCAACTCCTGCCAAAATGGTTTGGCCAGCATAAAGGAAAGCGAGACTTTTCGGTCTGGAGTGCGGGTTGTTCTTCTGGTGAAGAGCCTTATACTTTGGCCATAGTCCTAAATGAATTTGCAGAGAACAACCCAGATTTTAAATATAATATACTAGGTACTGATATATCAAATGAAATTCTGGAGAAGGCTCAACGGGCTGTATACCCTGAAGACCGGATAGAGCCTGTACCCGCCAATTTGAAACGGAAATATTTCTTACGCAGCAAGGATCGTAAAAAGAAGTTGGTTCGAGTCGTGCCTGAGCTGCGCAAAAAAGTCGCCTTTAGGCTCCTGAATTTTATGGATGATTTTGATTTTCGGGAGAAGATGGATGCAATATTTTGTCGTAATGTAATCATCTACTTTGAAAAACCAATACAGGAACGTCTCTTTCAAAAATTTTGTGAACATTTGCATCCAAACGGTTATTTATTTATTGGTCATTCCGAAACTCTGGCCGGGATGAATCTTTCTCTCAAGCAATTGTCTCCGACAACATATCAGAAAGTATAAAATATCTATTGGAAACCTTTTACTTTTTTACAGGTGTATCTTGAATAAAAAAAATAATGACTTACCAAAGATACTTATTGTTGAGGACAGTACCTCAGCTCAGCGCAGACTGATCTCTACCTTACAGGCTTATGCCAAATGTTATGTATCCGGAAATGGTCAGGAAGCCATTGATTTTGTTCAGTCGATATGTGATGAACAAGAACAATTCGACTGTATATTCATGGATATCATCATGCCGATAAAAGACGGCCTGTCAGCTGTTAAAGAGATACGAAAGTTGGAGAGGGACAAGAATATTTTTAGTAAGCAAAAAATAAAGATAGTGATTGTCTCTACGCTTAAAGATCCAAAGGAAATTCTTCTGGCTCAATACGAATGCCAAGCTGACGGCTATATTACCAAACCATACGCCAGATCATCAGTTCTTGAAACACTAAAAGATCTCGGGCTAGATATCTGTGTATAGTAAGCATAAACTGGTGCTGACGTTCACATCTCATGTCCATTTTCATGCTGTATTGTGCCCGTCTGGTTGATAAACAACTAAACTCTTATAATATATAAGCAAGCCGGAGTGAATCTTGAAGGATGCTTTGCCACTGATTTATTTAAAACAAGGTGAATATTTTGTCTCCAACGGAAAACCCTTAGGAGTGAGTACTATCCTTGGTTCTTGTGTATCTGTAACCTTTTACTGCCCATCAAAACAAATCGGGGCTATTACCCACGCCATTCTGCCTAGTCAGAAAGATCACTATCGCCATAGTAAAGATTCAGACGGACGTTTTGTTGACAGCAGTATTGAATGTGTTGTCAGACAATTAAATTCACTTGAGATAGATATAAAGGAAGTGGAGGTTAAAGTCTTTGGGGGATCTCAGATGTATGGTCCCAGGACCGGAGAAAAGAAGCAAACCTTAAATATTGGCAGGAAGAATGTTGAAGCTGCTTTATTGACTCTGCAGAACTTAGGGCTAAGGATCAGGGTTAGTGAGGTTGGAGGCAATCAAGGCAGAAAGGTTTTGTATTATCCGCATAAAGGTGAGGTCTGGATAAAGAGGATAGCTCGAAGTCTTAACCAACAAGAGGTAAACCATGACTAAAAAAATACGGGTGCTGATTGTTGATGATTCAGCTATGGTCAGGCAGGCACTACAGGATGTGCTTGAAAGTGATCCAGAGATTGAAGTTATGGGTGCAGCGTCGGATCCTTTTGTGGCCGCCAGAAAGATGGAAGAGGAAATCCCTGACGTTATTACCTTGGATGTGGAAATGCCTAAGATGGATGGAATCACTTTCCTGCGTAAGATTATGACCCAGCACCCAATACCTGTAGTCATTTGTTCAACTTTGACAGACAAAGGCTCGGAGTTGACTCTGAAGGCTATGGATTATGGTGCAGTTGAGATAATAACCAAACCCAAGTTAGGGACCAAAAAGTTTTTTGAGGAGTCAAAGGTCAAGATAGTTGATGCAGTCAAAGCAGCGGCAAAGGCTGATCTAAAAAAGAAAAAAAATCAGTTGCCTCCCAAAAAAAATTATAAGGTGGAACCAAAATTAAGCGCAGACGCGGTCATACCAGATAGCAAGCCGTCCAGATCAATATTTCAAACGACTGAGAAAGTAGTTGTAGTTGGAGCCTCAACAGGTGGCACGGAAGCTTTGTGGACCTTATTGAAGTCAATGCCTCAGGATTCACCAGGTATTGTTATTGTTCAGCATATGCCAGAGCATTTTACCAGTGCCTTTGCCAAGAGATTGAATGATAATTGCCAAATTAATGTCAAAGAGGCCGTAGACGGGGATCCGATACTTCGTGGTCAGGCCTTGATCGCCCAAGGTAATAGGCATTTACTGTTACATAGAAGTGGGGCTAGATATCAGGTCCAGATAAAAGATGGTCCTCTTGTCTCCAGACACAGGCCTTCAGTAGATGTCTTGTTCAGGTCAACTGCCAGATATGCCGGGAAAAATGCACTAGGGGTTATTATGACCGGGATGGGAGATGATGGAGGCCATGGGATGAAAGAGATGCATGAAGCCGGGGCCTTTAATATTGCTCAGGATGAGAGCAGCTGTGTTGTTTTCGGTATGCCTAAAGAGGCGATTGAACTTGGGGGTGTTGACTTGATACTACCTCTTAACAAGATCGCCCGGGAGATACAGGACCGCGTAAAATAATATCTACGACTGCTACTTTTGGAGATAGGTGCAATTATATTGGAATGAATTACATAAGTTGACAAATTAGACCAAACATATGAGCATACTGAGTATCTTTTTATGTGCTGAGAGAAAGACAATAGATGGGTTAAAGAGGAGGATACATGAAGACACTCATTGTGGAAGATGAGTTTTCAAGCCGGAAAATATTAGAAAAGTTTCTTGGTAAATATGGAAAATATGAGGTTGCAGTTAATGGACAAGAAGCAATAGATTCATTCCAAATGGCTTGGGAAGAAAAGGAGCCTTATGATCTTGTAGTGTTGGATATCATGATGCCCAATGTTGATGGTCAGGAAGCTTTAAAGCAAATCAGGGCTTATGAAAAGGACAAAGGTGTTGTTGGTTTTGGTGAGGTCAAGGTTATTATGGTAACTGCTTTAGATGATCCGAAAAATGTGGTTGAAGCCTTTTATGAAGGCGGGGCAAATTCTTATCTGGTCAAGCCGATTGATAATGAACAGTTAAATCAGGAATTAAAGAATCTTGGCTTGATTTGAGTATACTCTGTTCTTTTTGCAGGCTTATCTAATGGAGTATATATGAGTAATTTAAGGTTAAATAAATATGGTGGATAATCAACAAATTTTTGAACGAGAGCAAGTAATACAAAGACTTGGGGATGAAGAGGTCTTTAAAGAAATTATTTCTGTTTTTCTGGAAACCTGCCCCCAATATATGATTCAATTAGAGGAAGCTATACAGGCTAAAGAATTGTCGGATGCACAAAAAGCCGTCCATAAGCTTAAAGGGGCAGCAAGCAATGTTGGTTCTGATCTAGTTAGAGACAATGCCCTTTCTGTTGAACAAGCTATTGAAAAGCAAGACTATACTTCCATTTTTTCGAGATTTTCTGATCTGAAAGAAAACACCCAGGCCTTACAAGATATCTTGGTACAAGAACTTGAGAAAAATCAAAACAAGACTTAGATTTCATACTAATAACCAGGGAACCAAGTCTATGGACCAAGCTCAGAACAACCAGACAAGGCATGTATGAAAGACAAGAACAGACCAATAATCAAAGATTAAGAATTGTTAATAGTCCGGAAACATGAAGGCAATGTTAATTCTAACTTACTATTCTGGAGACTAGCTTTTACAGGCTTCAACATCTTGAGATGTTTGGACTAGTTCAGGTTCGGCACACATTCTTTACCTATAATTTCAAAATATATGAAAACCAAAACATAGGATTTTCCTCTAATTCGTTTGACTTACTATAACAAAATAGTTATATTGCTAGGTAATGGCATGTGGTCAGTCTGCACATTAAACGAAACAGTTGAAAAAGAACTTTGGGCATTACCAGCTGAAATACAAGCTCGGTTTTTCAGAATAGCTGAATTGATTGAAAATCACGGACTTCCAAATGTAGGGTTGCCCTATATCAAGCATGTCCAGGATGAAATTTGAGAGATCCGCATCTCAGGGAAAGATAAAATAGGGCGTGGACTTTACGTTTCACTTAGCGGGCAAAGAGTTGTCCTTCTCCGCTTTTTTATTAAAAAGACTCAAAAAACACCTAAGAAAGAAATTAAATTAGCCAAAGAAAGATTGAGATTGTTAAGTAATGAAAACATTACAGGAATTAAAAAGTGAGGCAATTCAAGATTCTGGGTTTAAGGCCGAGTATGATAAACTTGAACCTGAATTCAGCCTTGCGTCAATGCTTATCGCAGCCAGATCGAGAGCGGGCCTTACTCAAGAACAGCTTGCTCAGCGAATAGGTATGAAACAAGCTAGCATTGCACGTATAGAATCTGGCAAATATAACCCCAGCCTCAAAACTTTACAAAAATACGCAAAGGCCACAGGTAATGAGCTAGAAGTCAAAATGGTTCCCAAATAGCGTACAGAGAGTAAAGTTACTCTATTGAAGTAAGGATAATGGGACAAGATGTTGACATTCAGTTAGGGTAAGGTATAGGTGGATCACCGTATAAATCCTCAAGCCGACGGACCAACCATTGCAAATCTTGACTATTGGTTATGGAGTAAGTCCCCTGAATTTTGGGAAGTGAATCAGGTGGATTGTTTTTCAAGGTGTCATAGATATCTTCGCGGTCGTCTATAAAGTATTGAGTAGTAAGGGTAATATAATTATTCATCCTTTGCTGTATATCCTTGTCCGCCTTTTTCCAAAGGGCGTTTCTAAGATGGACATCGAAAAGGATATTGAACTCTGTGAGTTCCTGTATGGAAAAACCTTCGACAAAGCGATAGGTACATATGATCTGATTGTAATCTGTTAAAAAGGAACGGTCCCTATTGCGTATGGCCAGGGCAAACAATTGAAAGATAAGATAGATATATCTGGTGACTACTTCCTTGTCCATTTTTTGATAGTTGGGGAAGCGATAATATTGTTGGGGATTTAGAAGGTCTGTCAAAACATTATGGACAACCTCCTCCCTGACTTCATACATGATTTGATAGATTTGTATGCTTCGTCTATAAGCAACCCTTTGTTCCAGGAGAATTTGATTTCTAAAATGCCAGTTGTTTGTATAAATGATTTTGTTTTCCACCAAAAACAGGAGCCGCCGTAAGAGTGAGTAGCGGAGTTTGGGTTGCCAACTCAATTGGTCATAGGTCCAAGAAGGGTCAACATTTAATTGTTTGTCCAAATAATTTCCCATCCAGGGACGTAAAAAGGTTTCCTTATTAAAAAGTCGACAAAGACCTGAATAGAGGTAAAGACCGGTTTTGGCTATCTTACCGGGCAAATGCCTTGGGTATCGTGGTTCATTGTAAAAATATCGGGTTGCTGTTTCATATATTTCGTTTAGGTTTACTGCCTTGGGTTGACTTGCAATATATACTCCAATTTGTGGCAATGATTGGCTTTTTCTGATTAAGTTATAGACAAAGTCAATAACGTCTTTTATGTGGATATATGGTATAGCAAAGTAACCTTTACCTCCGATAAAATTTGAGAGAGGGTTCTTGGACAACCACGTTTCAAGAAATATATAAAGAGGTGGGTATTCACACCAGTCACTAAAGACCGCTGCCAACCTAATGATAGTACATGGTATTTTGTTGGAAAAACGTTCAATAAATGTTTCAGCTTTAGCTTTACTTCGGGCATAAGGAAAATCAGCTGTTAGCGGAGTTTCTTCAGTGATTACCTCTCCTTTCTCCGGAAACTTACAACCAGCCAGAGAGCTGGAGAAGAAAAATCTTTTGGCCCCGATTTGCTCAGCCATTTTAAGTGTGTTTTCGGTTCCTTGAATATTGGTCTTGGTATAGGCAGGGTGATCCTTTTGGCTGAAATCATAATAACCAGCCAGATGAAGGACATAATCGGCTCCCCCAAGGTCTTTCAGGCGTGTACTTACCTGGTTTAGTTGTTCCCATTCACCGATATCTGCCTGGAACCAGGATATGTTCTTGTGGACTGGAATGCCGACCTCTTTTTGTGAACGTCTGGCAATACAAAAAATCTTATAGTCATTACAGGCTGCTATAACAAAGTGCCTGCCTATAAAACCTGAGGCACCAGTAACTACAATTTGAGGTAGATTATTGCTGTCTTTCATAATAACCGAAATATCCAGAGACGGCACTACGAAGCATGAAAAGCTCCCGATAACCTTCTAAAATTATTCTTATAAATTTTCAT
>CAYUNZ010000003.1:0-43769 GCA_964446205.1 uncultured Desulfohalobiaceae bacterium
TTTTCGTGTGTTTCGTGGGCTAAATTCTTTTCATGTTAAATCATGACTCACTATGAAGTAACTTTTGTCTTCTCTCCAAAGCAAGCTTTCTCATATCTGCAACCTGATCCGTCTCATCCATTATCTCCTTACCTAGTATCTCTTCCAGGATATCCTCAAGAGTGATCAGCCCGGAGACTCCTCCGTATTCATCCAGAACAACCGCCAAATGCAAGCGAGATTCCAGAAATGTGACTAAAACACGATCCAAGGTCAAGGTCTCTAATATAAAATGCACAGGTTTCATAAGTGATGAGATTGGCTTGGCATATTGGTCGCTAGCCAAGGTCTCAAGTACTTCCCGCCTGTAGACAATCCCAACAATATCTTCAGGGTCACCATTATCATAAACCGGGACTCGACTATACGGCCAGATATTACGGCTATCCCAAACCTCTGAAACTGTCTTTTCTGCCGGAAGAGAAAACATGACTGTTCTGGGGGTCATAACCTCTCTGATTGTCTTGTTGTCCAAAGTTAGTATATTCTGGATTGACTCTTCTTCAAAGTGTTTCAAAACACCTGTCTTTCGGGTTAAGCTAACCATAGCCATTATATCCTCTTCTGATGTCTCTGGTCCCCCCTTTCTCTTAGTCAAAAAATTAACAAAAAAACTCAAGGCCTTGATAATCGGCAATAGAACAATAACCATCCCCATAAGCGGCCTAGCCAAAAGAGATGCGAAAAATCGGTTATGCAAGACACCAACTGTTTTGGGCAGGATTTCGGATAGGATCAAAATAAGGGCGGTAAACAACAAAGAGAAATATAATAATGACTCCTCTCCAAAGACACTAACAGCAGCAGCACCGGCCACAGCAGCACCGGCTGTATGGGAGATGGTATTCAAAGTCAAAATGGCTGTAATCGGTTCATCAACCTCAAGACGCAATTTGTAGAGAACCGCACCACTTTTTTTACCACTCTCCCGCAACTTTTCAATGTAACTCCAAGGGACTGAGTAGAGCACAGCTTCACTCAAAGAACAAAAACCTGAAATTAATAAGACCAGAACTACGGAAATTAGTAATGTTTCCATACTTGAATATTTACATACCTCGATTGTTTGTATTGATATTTCTTTTCTTTTTTGTTAATTTTAGCAAAAAGGATAAAGATCTGCAATAACTCTTTTCAATACAAAAGTATCAATAAATAGCGACGTAATTGAGTTTAACCAATATCTGTGAATAGTTATCAAAAAATCTTATAACCATGAAATTATAATGTCCCTGAATATAAGAAATATTATTTTTGACAGGGATGGGACCATAATAGAGGATCTTCACTATATCTCAAGACCTGAGCAGGTCTATCTACTCCCTAATGTCGGTCCTATATTACAAAACCTGCAGTCAAGGGGGTACAGGCTGTTTTTGGTTACCAACCAATCTGGGATTACAAGAGGCTATTGTACCGAACAGGACTATCAAAATGTCAACAATAGGCTTTATGAACTACTTTTATACTTTCAGGTTCAGCTTAAGGACGAAATCCATTGCCCTCATTCCCCTGAGGATAATTGCTCCTGCCGAAAGCCTTTACCGGGCATGTGGCAAAAACTATCTTGCCGACAGGGAATTAAAGCAGAGGAAACTATAATGATTGGAGACAAAATGTCTGATATCGGTTTTGCTCATCTGGCCAAACTATCGGCCTCTATTCTTGTCCTGACAGGCTGCGGACAAAATGAGGCCTATAATTCTGGTTTACCGGATAAGACACCTAACTGGCAAATCATAGACAGGAAACGAATCCCTTGGGCTCCTGATCTGATCTCAGCGAATCTCAGATGGGCCTATGAATGGATTATTGCTCAGCAATCTGAAATATCAGACTCCTATCAAAACTAAAAGGCAGAGCCCCTTGCCATTGTTATGAATAAAATTATGTCAATAACCATTCTCTCCTTTGTATTGACCTTGTTGACCTCCTTCCATCCTTCCATCACAGCCAGACCAACTGCCAAGCTCCTTTTCCAAAAAAAAATAGACCAAAAGGGGCGTTGTAAGTACAAAGTAAAAAAAGGTGATAACATATATTCAATCCTGCGCAAACTTTACAGGCAATTACCAACAGAAGACATGTCCTTAATGACGGAACGTATCAAAAAGTTAAATCCTGGATTAAAAGATATCAACTTCATTTACCCAGGACAAAGCCTCAACCTTCCCCAGGCATCTCCAAACAGCAAGGGCAAACTTCTAGCCGAATTTACTCAAGAGGCAAAAGAAACAAAAGATCAAACCAATCGAATAAAAAGTATCATTTACACTGTTAAATCCGGTGATCATCTTTACAAGATCCTGCGTCATAATGGTAACCTAACCAATGAACAAATCAACTCTACCTATCTTTATCTATTTAAAGAGTTAAATCCCGGCATTAAGGACATAAACAATCTCCAGGTCGGACAAGAAATTGTCCTTCCTCTACCAGTTGCTCAAGACACATCAAAACAGGAACAGACTCAGGTTGTCGACCGACAGAAGAAGAAATCCATAAAAAACAAAATTACTAAACCTAAACAAAAATCTCTTTCAAAACAAGAAGAAAGGAAAATTCTGGCCAAGTCTCTACTTCGAACCCTTGGATTCACCTTTGCCTCTGGAAAGGAAATGATCTATCCTTACGGTCAAAAAGAATGGTGCCATATCAATCTGCAAAAGACACCCCTGGCCAGCTCACCCTGGGGAGAACCTACTATCTTCTTGCCTCAAGGTATGACTCTTGAATCAGAATTGACAAAATTCCGTCAGGCCAACTTGCAAATTTGTCCGGTAGCCCCCTCTTGGTCTCTAGATTCACTCTTGACACAGATTGAAGAGCTCTTCGCCAACAAGCTAATCTATTGGCAAGGTAAACACAAACTAATCCTGCATCATTCCAGGCAAATTTTTGAACTTCAGGCAGATTATCAAGTTATTGTCAAATATTCTTCAACAAAGTCTTTTTATCTATTTAATCTATCGCCTTGTGCAGAATCATGCCCCTCACCGCTGACTTACGGCTATTTGGCTAACCAGAATATTTTTATATATGAATCTGGACGAAGTCTCAGTAATACTCATTTTCGCCCACAGGAATACCCAAAATCCGATTCCTTATACCTGCCCAAAGTATCACCAAGTAAAATTGAACAGCTTGTCTCAAGCCGGTTGCATAATAAAGATTTGACCAAATACAGACATCTATACAATAATACAGAGAGTTTTCTATGTAAATTGACAGGACTACAGCTAGCCTCCAGAGAAGCAATAAAGCTCTCCTGGGGTCCTAAACAAAAAATCAGCCTCAATCTAAAATTGTTTAAGGTCGCAGGGATAGAAGAGGATTATTACTTACTCCCACCAAAACAGGCCAACCCTTACCTGGTTGCTCTATTGCGCTTAAAAGGGTACAATTGTTTTGTAGTCTGTAATGACAACACCATCTGATAGAGATTACAGCAAAAGAACATTTGGGTATATTTCTGTCTCAATATTAGTTAGAGAAAAATTTTTTCTTCAACTGAAACAAATTGGCCAGAGGTAAACATCCAGAAGTCTGTTGGTGGGATTTCTTGGCTGAATCTGCCTTTAATGGACAGACAATTGGGGCATAGCCAAGCTGTCTGGCCTGCTTAATACGTGTATCCTGGCCAAAGACAGGCCTGATTTGCCCACTCAAATCAACCTCACCCCAAAAGACTGATTTTTCTGGCAAGGTTGTATCAAAATATGATGAGAGAACTGCAGCAACTATACCCAGATCCAAACTTGGTTCCTGAAGCTTAAGCCCTCCCCCTACCTTGGCATAAATATCCATGTCACCCAATGACAGATGAAGCTTTTTCTCTAGCAGAGCCACCAACAAATGTAGACGATTGTTATCAAATCCAAGAGCAGTCCTGCGAGGCATAGGGAAAAAACTCCTGCTAACCAAAGCCTGCACCTCAACTACAAACGGCCGTTGTCCTTCCATAGCCACAAGCAAGGCTGAACCTGAAAGACTTGGATCTCTGGCCTCTAAAAAAAATGTCGAAGGGTCATGTATTATTTGCAGTCCCTGCTCATTCATCTGCAAGACCATAACCATATCTGCCGGGCCAAAGCGATTCTTGACTACCCTAACCATACGGTAAAAGACCTGTTTGTCCCCTTCCATATAAAGGACAGTATCTACCATGTGTTCCAGCAGTTTTGGCCCGGCAATTTGCCCCTCTTTGGTCACATGCCCAACCAAAATAAGGGCAACATCATTTCTCTTGCCGTATTCTAGAAGTAGAGATGAAACAGCTTTTATCTGGGCAACACTGCCGGCTATCCCATCTGCCTGAGCTGATACCATAGTCTGAATAGAATCAATAATCACCAACCTGGGTCTATCAGGAGACTCGATTATCTCGAGTATGTCCTCAACCTGCCTGGTAGAAAGGACCAAAAGACCTCGGTTGAGGTATCCCAAGCGAGTGGCCCGCTTTTTCATCTGAGACAGTGATTCCTCCCCGGATACATAGAGCCCGTCTTCCCCGGTAGAATGGAAAGCTAACAAAAGCTGTAAGAGAAAAGTAGACTTACCAACACCGGGTTCACCGCCCAAGAGAATCGTTGCCCCAGGGACAATCCCACCGCCAAGCAATTCATCAACTGACTTAGACCCGCTGCCTATAGGCCTGTCATAGTCATCAGGCAAATCATCAAGAACAACAGGGACATTGACCCTGTCCTTTTCCTTTTTGTCCTGTTCCTGAAAACCAGATTTTTGCAATGTTCCCCATTGCTGACACCTGGGGCAACGTCCCTGCCATTGGGAATATCTAGCACCGCAATATTCACAGACATAACTGGTTTTGGATGTCATCTTGATTTACAATTTCAGTATCTTAAATAAAAAAGTTAAAACATATTTAATGTTCAATACCCAATTAAATCTAGTCCAAAAGCACCTAGACAAAGAATGGGAAGGGCTCAGGAATGATCACATTAAAATTGACCGGTTAAAATCAGCCAACTGAACCGCCTACAGCGGAATTTAACTAGTTTTCATCCGGAAACTGCCCTTTTTCTGTTTGGCTGTGTCAGTCTGCAAAATTATTCGTCAACGTATTAAGATACGCCTCCTCATAATTTCTTGATTTCCTTGCCAAACGAAAAAAATCTAGTTTCCGAATTGAAAACTTGTTGTTTCCATATCCGGAAATCAAAAATTTCCGGATGGAAACTAACTAGGTGAGATTAGCAACTCTAGGCTTGAAAAAGTAAGTTCAAAAGAAAGCCCCTTTTTTATAGGGCTAAAATAATAATCCGGTAGAAAAGCCAAAATAGACCCCAGCACCTATAATTACCAAAATCAGAACAACAATCCAGACCACTCGAACACTCGAGTGCTCTTGACTGGACTTAACCTGTTCCATATCTTTTACTTGATCCTCATCAAAACCAAGCAGATTTTCATTTGAGTCCTCTTCTTCTTGAAAAGAAAAGTCTTTGGTCTTTCCAGGGTCTTGTCCGCTTGCGACTTCAGCTATCCTCCCTTCGGAACTGGCCCAAAAGACATGCTGACAGCGTGAGCATCTGAGCTTACGGCCATTTGGCTTTAATTGGGCCTCAGCCAATTGATACTTTGTATGGCATTGGGGGCAGGAAAGTATCATATTATATTCTCCTGTTGATTTCAGATGGGAGTGCAAAAATTAAAAACCGGTTTAGTCATCAGAGATGCTTATGCATCAGCTGGCTATACCTGCCAGACTCACAAACTGAGCCTTTATAAAATACAATATCACTAAGCTATGTATCCACATTGAGCAACCTTTTGCATAACCACTTGTCCTGAAAGCTTAAACAAATCTCTAGTCCATGTGGTTATTCGTACAGATCTCATATATCCCTTCTAGTTGACGATGCTTTTCAGCATAGTCCAAACCATAACCAACAATAAATCCCTGTCTTATCCTAAAGCCCCAATAATCAACCTGTGCCTCGACCATTCTGCGCTCAATCTTGTGGATCAAGGTACAAACCTTGACACTTATTGGATCATAACTCCAAAGGTAACTGACCAAATCCTGTATGGTCAATCCAGTATCCACAATATCTTCGACAATAAGGACATGCTTATTTTTTAGATCACCCTCAATCCCTTTGGTCAAGGTCAGATCTTGATTTGAACTCATTTTATCCCCATAACTGGCTATTCTGACAAAATCTATTTCAACGGGTATCTTTAGTTTCCGAATTAAATCAGCAAAAAAGACAAAAGCACCTTTTAAGACACAAATTACAACAAGTGATTCTTCCTTTTCAGCATACTCGGAGCTAATCTCTTCAGCCAGCTCTTCTACTCTTTTGGCAATTTCATCCTTTGAAAAATTCAATTTCATCCCGGACATTAAATAACCTCTTTTAAATTTCGCAACAGTCAAAAGGGGGCTCATAAAATACACTTTTGTGCAGGCGCAACATTACAATTCAAGCAGCATGGCCACCTCATCACAAAAATCAGGAAACTTGGGACAATGGAGACAATCCGCCCAAACCTTTTGTGGCAGAACTTCCTTCTTTACCTCATTAAATCCCAAAGAGACAAAAAACTCTGTTTGATAAGTCAGGGTAAATACCTTGTAGATCCCCAACATCAACGCCTCACTCAAACATGCCTCCACAAGTCTTCTTCCCCAGCCAAGCCTCTGAAATGGCTCATCAACTACAAGGGAACGGATTTCAGCCAAATTCTCCCAGGTGATCGTCAAAGCACAAAAACCCTTGATCATGGTTTTTTCCGAACTGTCAATCACAAAAAAATCTCGTAAATGGCTGTAAAGTTCATTGTATGAACGTGGCAATAGTAGCTCTTGTCGGGAGTACTTCATTAAAAGCCCATGAATAGGGGGGACATCTTGAATGGTTGCTTTTCTCAGATAGAATCTTTCCATATAAAACTTCATATGACCGAAGAAATAAGAATTAAGTATTTATATCTTAACTCCTTTGTCTTGCGGTTCACGGTCCACGGTAAACGGTCAACCTCTTCTTTCATGCTTGGTTATGCCTGTTGGGGCATGGTTAACAGAGGATGATAAACTGTAACTGATCAGTAGCTTGTAATATTCAAGTACCGACATAAAACTACAGGTTTTCTAAAATCTTATCAATAATGCCCTCTAAACGTTTTTGTGAAACAAGGCCAAAATCTTTATAAATTATTTGTCCATTGTGATTAAAGACATATGTTTTCGGTACCCATTTTATATTAAAATCACTCAATATCCCTTCTGTAGCCGAAAATGTCTGAAAATTGAAGCCCTGACTTTGAATGTAATCGTTTATTTTCTCCGGATCCTCATCAATGGAAATACTCAAAAACCTTACATTATCCTCAGGATAATTGTCCCTCAAGTCTTTAAGTATTTCGATCTCTTCCTGACATGTGGAGCACCATGTAGCCCAAAAATTGACAATAACTACCTTGCCCTTATTGTCAGCAATCTTGGACAACAAACTTTGAGAAGTCATCTCTGGAGGAGGAGAAGAAAAGCCAGGTATAATAGCTATGATGACGGAAACAAAGACCAGTATTAAGGCTATAGAAAATGGATGTCTCGACATAACCACCTCGATTCTTGAAATTTATCTTTATTTAGAAAAACCATTGAAAATAAGAGTGAATACATTTAGAATTATTTTTTCTAGAAACGTAATTGATCTAGACTGAGGAAATATATATGAATAATGTCTCCAATAACGAAAACAATAACAATCAAGATCCATCTGAACTTGAAGAAGATCTCTCCGAAGAAAACATCAGTCAATTAAATACAGAGATGGAAGAGAACGAAGACCCTGAGGTCAACCAGAAGCTACCGACTATTGCCAAACTGCCTGCCTTAAGCCAAGAAAAAAATCTCCAACCACAAGATACCCTAAATGTATACCTACGAGAAATCAATAAGTTCCCCATCCTCGAACCTGACGAAGAATTTGATCTCGCTCGGCGTATTAGGGAAGATAATGACCAAGAAGCGGCTTTTAAATTGGTCTCTTCACATCTGCGCCTGGTTGTAAAAATAGCCATGGAATTCCAAAGAAGGTGGATGAAGAACATACTTGAACTTGTTCAAGAAGGCAACATAGGATTGATGAAGGCAGTCCAGAAATTCAACCCTGATCGGGGCATCAAATTCTCTTACTACGCTGCTTTTTGGATTAAGGCCTATATTTTAAAATTTATCATGGACAACTGGAGGATGGTCAAAATAGGCACAACCCAATCCCAGAGAAAACTCTTCTACAATCTGGGTAAAGAAAAACAACGACTGGAGAATCTTGGATTCACCCCAGATGCAGAGACCTTATCCCATAATCTCGATGTAACTGAAGACGAGATAGTAGAGATGAATCTGAGGATGGGGCAGCATGACTTTTCCCTTGATTCTCCATATGGAGAAGATTCAACAACAACACACCTGGATATGCTCCCGGCTTTGGAAACCAGCGTGGAAGACAAGCTAGCCCAAGAAGAGATCAGTCAAAGCATCCGGCAACATCTGAAGACAATAATTCCGAAACTCAATGAAAAAGAAAGGGACATCCTCTACTCAAGGCTCTTGGCCAGTTCCCCCATTACATTGCGGGAAATCGGTGACAAATATAATATTACCAGGGAGCGTGTCCGTCAGATAGAATCTCGGCTTTTACAAAAAATTCGTTCTCATCTCTCTGCAGAGATCCAAGATTTTTCATCAGATTGGATTAGTGATGAATAATGTGCTTTACAAGCTCAAAAACGAAGCCAAAGAACTGACAACACAATATCAGCCGCACTTTTATATAGAATTTGCATCAGAACTCTCATATTCCCGGGAAACATTTTTCAACCACCCATTGATATTACGATGTTCAGAAGATGTTTTACCTTTTCTAAACGATGATTATGGACATGGCATAGAGCATTCTAAAAAGGTGGCCATAGAGGCCGGGGCCGTGGTCTTGGGCGAATTCTCCCATGAGAATTTGCGCCACTGCAGGCACTTGGTCTTGCTTGTCCAATTGGCCGGTCTCCTCCACGATATCTGCAGGATGGAACCTGACCATGCCTATCAGGGCTCCTATTTTGCATTAAGGATTTTGCAAGATTTTCCTATTTCTGACAAAGACAAAGAGATAATCTCTTTTGCAATCAGGAATCATGAAGCCTTTAAATCTTATCAAGTTGCTCCTGATCACTCAACCGGACTAGTCAGCAACGCACTTTATGATGCCGACAAGTTCCGTTGGGGACCGGACAATTTTGTAACTACCTTATGGGAAATATGCGATTATCAGGAATGGACACTAGAGAAGATACTGGAAAAATTTCCTCATGGCATCCAGGTCATTCATTCGATTTCCAATACCTTTCGAACATCTATCGGTCAAATTTATGGACCTGAGTTCATTGAGATTGGCTTGGAAATAGGCAATTACCTATATCGTCGAATAAATCAACTTTATCAGCAACAAAGTTCAATACAATGAAATCATTTCTTATTTTCACTACCACTATTCATATTTTAATTTTCTTGGTTGTCTCTGGTTGCACTCATAAGCCCGTGACTCCAGCATTCAATAAGGAAGCCGTCCAATTGAGTCCAAAAGCCAAGGCCTCTTTTTTCTATTTAAAATTTCAGGATCTGAAAAAGCAGGGTAAGGCCAATCAGGCCCTAGAGGCCCTTAACAAAGCCATTGATAAAGACTCTTCCCCAGAATTATATTTGGAAAAGGCCTTGTTTTTCTGGTCAAACGACAGGTTTGAAAAGACCCGGGCCTCATTAGAAAAGGGTCTTGAGCTCTTCCCCAAAAACAAGCAGATGACCCTGACTTTGGCTCGATTTTATATCCATCAGAATCAAAGCGAACAAGCCCTAAAGCTTTTACGGGATTACAATAAGGTTCATCCTGACCACAAACAAGCCATTGCCTTAATGGCCAATCTTTATTTAAAGAAACAGCAATTTTCTCAAGCCATTGATATATTACAGACACTACCATCCCAAGACAAGACAGCCAAAATACATTACCTTATAGGCCAAGCCTATGCCCATCTAAAAGACCATAACCGAGCCATTAAACATTTCCAACAAGCCACCTCTAAGAATCCTTTGTTAACCAAAGCCTGGACTGATTTAGCCTATGAATACGAAAAGACCAAAAACTATGTTCAAGCAGAAAAAACCTATAAAAAGCTATTGAATCAGCAACCTGACAATATAGACATCCTTTTGCGACTGATCGATCTAAATATTAAACTTAACAAGTTGGAAACAGCCTTAGACTTTGTCAAAAAAGGTCCTAAAAACACTTCCTTCCTTTTAAGAGCCACAGCCCTTTTCATGCAACAAGGATTTTATGATCAGGCCAACTCTATTTTGAATTTGATTGCCAAAGATGATCTGGATAAAGCAAAAGCATTGTTTTTTCGAGCTATTTCGGCTCTTAAAACGGAAGACAAACCTGACAAAGCCCTTAATTTACTTCAACAGATCCCAGAACAGACTTATTTGTATCCTCGGGCATTGAGTCTTAAAGCCCAGATTTATTCCCAGAAAGGATCAAAGGAAAAGGCCTTGAATCTGGTTCGCCAAGGACACAAAAAATTCCCTGAAAATGCTAGTTTTTGGGTCCTGGAAAGTGAGATATTGAACAGCCAAAAAAAATATCAACAATCCATGGCGTTGCTCACTAATGCCCTTGATTTATTACCAAAAAATATCAATATCCTCTTTCAGGCTGGCATTACCGCCCACCATCTAGGTAAGAAAGAGCAGGCTCTTGACTATATGGAACGTTTGATCTCTTTTAATCCTGATTATGCACCAGCCCTTAATTTCATAGGCTATACCCTTATAGAACAAGGCCAAAATTTTGTCCGGGCCAAAATCCTTTTGGAAAAAGCTCTGAAGATGGAGCCTCAAAATGGTTACTTCCTGGACTCCCTAGCTTGGTGGTATTTCAAACACGGTAAGCTAGACAAGGCCTGGGAAACGATCAAGCAAGCAGTTGATCAGGTCAAAGATGACCCTATTATCTGGGAACATTTCGGTGATATTGCCCATGGCTTGAAAAAAAGAGAAAAAGCACATAGGGCTTATCAAAGAGCCCTTGACTTAGAGACGGATTATTCAAAACGAGTGCAAAAAAAATTGAATAACCTGTAATCATTGAAAACATGAAGATGGTCAGCTATAACAAAAATATTCTCCTTACCCCTATTGGGCAAATCACTGTTATTTGTTGTCTTGGACTCTTTTTCTTATCTAGTTGTGCAGGGACCAAGGACCAAATGGAAGGGCTGGCAAAATTTACAAAAGCAAAGACGCTCTGGGAACAATTTCAAAGCTCTGAACAGAATTACCTTGTTCAAACCAAGGCCATCTCTGTCCAAGGAAGCTTCCAATACTCATCTAGGCAACAAAGACATCGATTAAAACTTAATCTCTGGGGAGACCTAGCCGGTCCTTTCCGAATAAATCTCCAAACCGGTTTTGGTCAGATCTTTTCACTGTGGCGAGTGGATTCAAACAGCACCTCTGCTTTTTATCCTAATGAACAAAAGGTATTTGTATCCAACGACCCGCAAAAGACAATGCTTATTTCTTTAGGGATACATTTTCCACTGTCTTTCTTGGATCTCCCCTATATATTGACTAGTGGTCTTAGTAAAATCGTACCAGAGGACTATCAACAAAAGCAAAAAATACCTCAAAAAGGTTGGTTATACAAATTTGAGAAAGACCAATCCATTCAAAGCATAGTCATAGGATTTAAGGGACAAGTCCTGCAAATAGGCGGGACAACCCCATTTTTTTGGCATATTAATTTTGATGATTTCACTGTCATCAAAGACCATCTGCTCGGACAAAAAATTGTTCTGGAAAACGAGTTTAAAGAGAGACTTATCCTCCATCTTGACAAACTAGAGCTTAGGGACAAATTATGGCCTCCCCAGGCATTACAGCTTAACTTACCCGAAAATATTGAGTATATCTATCTTTAACAAATTTAGCATGATAATAAACTATAAAACAGTCAAGGGGAAATAGACATGGCAAATACTACTACAAATGCTCAAGAGACGTCAGAATTCGGCTTTGTCCAAACTATTCTCTTGGGTTGGAAAGTCTTGCTTAGTGAACTCCACTGGCAAATCTTAAGGGGTTTGCGTTCCTGGGAAATAAGACAGATAGAGCAACGTCTCCAAAGAGAATACCAAACTCTTGGACGTTTGCTAAGCAATCGGAAGCAAGACCAAGAAAGCGAAGACAGCGATTCTGAAGTTGAACTCTGTCAGAAACAAATCGATTTTCTGACCAAGGAGATTGATTTTCTGAAACAGGAGCTCAATAATTTAAGAGTAACAATTGTTGATCAACGTTGCCAAAAATGGTCACTGAAATAGGAAACTATTTGTTTTTTAGGTCTCGATTATAGACTAACCAGGAGGAGTTATGCCTCAAGCCCCAATTTTTCTGGGTTCTGATCATGCGGGTTTTGAGCTCAAAAATATCTGTGCCCAATATTTTCAAGATCACGATTCACAATTCGAAGATTTGGGCACTTATTCCAAAGAAAGCTGTGATTATCCAGAATTTGCAGGAGCAGTATGTAGACGAGTACTTAGACAATCCGGTCTGGGATTACTTATCTGTGGGACTGGATTGGGCATGTCAATGACCGCCAATCGTTTTGCTGATATCCGGGCTGCCTTGTGCATCAACGGATATCAGGCCCAGATGGCCCGCAAACACAACAATGCCAATGTCCTTTGTCTGGGAAGTCGTGTCTTGGGTCAGGGCCTGGCCTTAAGTATCCTCAAAGAATTCATACAGACTGAGTTTGAGGGAGACCGTCACCAAAGGAGGGTCAACCTGATAGAGACCATAGTCTCAAAATATGGACCCTAATCTTTAGCCAAAAGAAAACTGGGCAAACCACCTTGTTAACAACCATGCCCTGATCCGGGCACAACGTAGCATGAAAGAAGACGTTGACCGTCCACCGTGAACCGCAAGATAAAGAAATTAAGAAATGGTTTCTTCATACTTTTTTCGGTCAACGGTAAACGGTTCACAGTCAAGGTTCTTTCATGTCAACTTTCTCCTGGAGCATTTTATGGAGTTTCCTCAACACAACCTTGCCCTGGATCTAGTTAGAATCACTGAATCCGCTGCTTTGGCCTCAGCAAGATGGCTGGGGAAAGGGGATAAAAAAAACGGCGATAAGGCTGCAGTTGATGCCATGCGTTTATCTTTCAATGCTGTGCCAGTTCGCGGAACTATTATTATAGGGGAAGGAGAGAAAGACAAGGCTCCCATGCTTTATAACGGTGAAACTGTTGGTAAGCAAGATGGGGCAGCTGTAGATGTAGCTGTTGATCCTGTAGAAGGGACCAATTTACTTGCCTTTGGCCGACCCAACGCTATTGCCGTAGTCGGAGTGGCTCCAGCCGGTACAATGTACAACCCTGGTCCTAGCTATTATATGAGAAAATTGGTTGTCCCGGCCGAAGCCAAATATATTGCTGATATTGATGCCCCTGTCCAAGAAAACCTCAAAAACATAGCCAGAGCCCTTGATAAGAATATTAATGACCTTATGGTCTTTGTCCTAGACAAACCACGTCATCAAGATCTTATTCAAGAAATTCGCCGTTCCGGGGCCAGGATACAGCTCCACACCGACGGTGACGTAGCCGGGGCATTGATGGCCGTAGACCCGAGTTCCGAGGTTGATCTTCTTATGGGCACAGGTGGCACACCTGAAGGTGTTCTTTCAGCCTGTGCCATAAAGGCCCTGGGAGGTGATATCTTGGCCAGACTTGACCCTCAGAAAGATGAAGAAAAAAGATCTTTACAAGACCAGGGTTTTGATCTCAAAGAGATCCTCAACGTCAATTCTTTTATTAGCAGCGAGGACGTCTTTTTTTCAGCCACAGGTATATCTGGAGGGACCTTTCTACCTGGTGTAAATTTCACCGGACAAGGTGGCAAAACCTATTCGCTTGTCATGCGAGGTAAGACCGGAACAGTCCGTCGAATCGAAGCCAACCACAGCTGGGAAAGACTTATGCGCTTTAGTGCAGTCCAGTATGATTGAAGAAGATATACTAGCTATCACAAGGCTCTTATCTCAAAGGGGTAAGGGGTTAAACTTTCATAGCCTTCTTCGGTAACCACCATAGTCTGCTCGAACTGAGCGGACAAAGAGCCGTCTTTGGTTACAGCCGTCCAATTGTCATCCAGGATCTTTAAGTCCCTGCTACCAAGATTGATCATAGGCTCAATAGTAAAAACCATCCCAGGGACAAGAACTATCCCTTCTCCCCTTTTGCCGACATGTGGAATTTGAGGAGGCTCATGAAATTCAATCCCCACTCCGTGTCCGACCATTTCCCTGACCACCGAGCAATTGCGACTCTCGGCATAGCTCTGAATAGCCCATCCTATATCACCGACCGTGGCTCCAGATTTGACTTGATCCATGCCTAACTTTAGGCTCTGTAGTGCAACCTGGGTAATCTTCTCAGCTTGTTCACTGACCCTGCCAACCAGGAAAGTCTTGCTGGAATCTGCATAGTATCCATCCAGGATAGAAGTCACATCAACATTGACGATATCACCCTCTTCAAGAACTCGTTCACTTGGTATCCCATGACAAATAACCTCGTTTAAAGATATACAGACACTTTTTGGGAACCCATTGTAATTCAAAGGAGCCGGAACAGCATTATTTTGGATTGTAAAATCATGGACCAAGGTATTAATGTACTCAGTAGTAATCCCAGGCCTAATCTCTTTTTCAACCAGATCTAGTGTTTTCAACACCAATTGACCAGCCTTTCTTATGCCTCGAATCTCCTGATCATTCTTGATTCTGATCTTATGCTTCTTATAGTAGATATCCCGAAGATATGTATCAACATCCTTTTCTTTCTGTAAACAACATTTTTTAAATTTTAGACCACTACCACATGGGCATGGATCATTCCTGCCAATCTTCATAGCCTCATCTCCTTACTGTTTATTTTAACCTGAGTTTGCTAAAACTGTTTGCCTAAGATATTTTTAAAGTAACTTAAAGATAATATCTTAAAATAGTTACGAAATTATTTCTTATTTCCTGCTTTATATTATTTTAGCTCTATGAGAAAAGGCTCTCTTTCGAGCTTACATCTTCAAGCACATATTTTCTAATCTCACCCAGCTAAATCCCGCCGTGGTCCTGCAGCTAGGCTGGTTTAACCGGACAAGTTTGATGGGGGATTCTTGCCTTCTCCCCCACTCTTTGTCTAGGTGCTTTTGATAAATTTAATTGGTATATTGAATATTTCGTCCGGAGATCTTTATTTTGTCGTTGAATCACGTTGGGGTCTCCCCTATGAAATAAGATAAAAAATTCTATTGTGTTAGCACTAAAAAGTTCAAAAAAAGCCCCTTTATCAATTAGTTGCAAACAGATTCTAAACAGTTACCCTGCTCTTAGTCTATAATCTCTGTATAAGGTAGAAAAACATTGGTAAACGGCTCAAGGTCTTGACCTGTCTAAATTTATTACCCATATATTTCTTCCCTTCTTGACGTAAGGGGGAAAAATACAGGGTCCCTTTGTCCACATAATGGCTCAGTCTCTCTCTAATAAGCCTAAGCAGAGATTGCCAGTGCTCTTCTGGAAATTCAGGGTCAATCAGAAAATTAGCTGTAACTTCAATATGTTCATAAAGAGAATTTACTTCAAGCATCCGATCAAAGGCCATCTCAACACTTTGTTTAGAAATGGGTTTCTGAATCATGTCCAAAGTCTCTTGATGAAATGATTCAAGTCCAATATTGATGTAAGTCCTAAATGGTGATGCATCTAGTTGGGCAAACAATGTCTCAGAAGATTTCATTAAAGAATCAACACTCCCGAAAAGGATCAAGTATTGACCATTTAGAAATGAATCTTCCAGTTCAAAATAATCCAAGGCCTTTTCAGCAGCAAACATAATAAGTTCACTACCTGCATTCAAGGCATCGTTTTGTCCCAAAAAGACAGTGTTGTAGTTATAGATATTCGGCCCAAAGAACTCTCGCAAAGCCTCAATCTGATAGAGGATATTCTCTTTGGATCTTTTTTTGAAGCCCTTCTTGCCTTTGACACTACAAAATCCACAATTATAAAGACAGCCATCCGAGACCATGAGCGGTATACAATTATAATCCATATGCCGGGCATCCGGAGGAAGAACAGGTATTGTGTTATCGATTATGTTATGTAAAGAGTGAGCTCGAGTCTTTAACCTTTCCCCGGTCATATATGAAATATTCTCGGAAAAGGTTTTGATTTCTTCCGGCATGTCCTGTTGCTCACACAACCTCATGTGGAGTTTTTCTGGGTTCTGTGGCCAAAGAGACAAGGCCTTTTGAACAGAATCGTCTTTAAAAGGGTCTCGATCCCAAAGCGAATTCGAGGGATAAGAGAAGCATGGTAAATAGTATTCACCTAGATAATCAAAAATACTTGTATATCCGCCAGAAAAATAGTAGACCCAGTCATGATTGATTGTTCTTTTCAACCACTCTGAAGGATGGGGCCAGTCATTGGTCTTTCCTTGGATCAGAAAGATTTCCCCATTTAGATTATAATGAAAGATATACTCCGGAGTCAGGATCTCATGGTAACATCCATATCTTATCGGATAGCTGACTTTTTTATAGTTTTGACTTCCAAGCTTATATAAAGTAATTACCCAATCAGCACATTGAAATGTGATCATAGAAAATACCAATTCCGCATCATATTTCAGCAAAAGACTTTAAGCTTAAGTCAGACAACCTAGCACAAGATCTTTCATCATTCATACAGACAAAAATCAATTAATTTAAGACAACTGGAACATGGCATGATATCTTTATGGAAGCTCAATTATTCAATATAGGATTACAATGATTATACCCCGGTAACTTTTTGGAAAAGGCTAAATCTTCAGCGCTCGAATTTCAAGGGAGTTACATCTTAAATTTTGACAAGAAAAATTATGCAACCAACTTATAATGCTTACAAAAAGGAAATTGAGTACCTATACTCACTACAAAAATTCGGAATAAAATTCGGTCTTTCCACCACTAGTCAGCTCTTAGAGTCATTGGGTAACCCCCATCAAGGACAAAACTATATCCATATTGCCGGCACCAATGGTAAAGGCTCAGTAGCCACTTTTCTATCCACTATCTTTCAAAAACAAGGTTTTAAAGTTGGCTTATATACCTCTCCCCACCTTGTCCGGTTTACAGAACGATTTCAGATCAATTCCAGGGAAATCGGGCAAGAACAAGCCTGCAGGCTTATACAAAGATTGCGTCAAGTCTTTATCCCGGATGAACCACCGACCTTCTTTGAAGCCACAACCGCCTTGGCCCTTTTTTATTTTGCTCTGGAAAAGACTGATATTGCAATTATAGAAGTAGGTATGGGCGGACGGTTGGATGCGACCAACATCATTGACCCCCTTATCTCAATCATCACCAATATCTCTATGGAGCATCAAGATTTTCTAGGGGATAACCTACTTGATATTGCCTATGAAAAAGCCGGTATTATCAAAGAGAACGTTCCGGTTGTCACAGGTGTCCAAGATTCTTCTGTCATAGCGCTCTTCCAAAAGATATGTGATCAAAGTCATAGTCCATTATATCAATTAGGCAGAGATTTTTCACTGCTAGAATCTGCTTCAGGATTTGATTATCATGGTCTCTGCCAAGACCTTGAGAATCTTCACATCAGCCTGACCGGCCAACACCAAAAGATAAACGCCTCTTTGGCTCTGGCGGTCACAGAGATACTTAAATCACAAGGCATTGAAATATTTGACAAGGCTATTCAGAAGGGTTTACAAAATAGTGTTTGGCCCGGAAGAATGCAGATCGTCTGTCAAAAACCTTTAATACTCCTAGACGGGGCCCACAATCCTCAAGCTATTCATACTTTGGCTGCCAGTTTGAAAAAGGAGTTTGAGTTTCATAAATGTTTTCTGGTTATTGGAACAATGGTTGATAAAGACATCAATTCTATTTTGGCCGGTATCATGCCCCAAGCTGACTATGTCATATTCACAAGACCCAAATATGAACGAGCCATTGACCCGGAGCAACTTATGGAACTAGCCAAGCCATGGCAAAAACCCGGTCAAGCCATACAGTCTCTACCTCAGGCCCTTGACACAGTACATAGCCTGGCCCGTGACAAGGATATAATTGTCTTATGCGGATCACTCTTTTTAGTTGGGGAGGCACTTACCTATTATGATCCAGTCAACTATTGTTCTGAATTCTAATGATCTTGCTATTACCTGTCGTTATCTATAAATTTCTCCCTGAAGGCTTACCTTTTCAAAGCGCTTCTAAACAGTTACATGATTTTTAGTCTTATTGTTTTTGATTTTTTTCAAAAACAAGCGCAAAGTCCCTCTTGACGAATATTATACATCTATAATATATTAGTTGAAAATAACCTACACAACAATGACCTTGTAAAGTACAACGGAATATTTACTTCTTTAAAATCACTTTCTTACATAATTTTTTGTTATAAAACAAATTCAAAGGAGTCTGACTATGTTATTTGAACAAGGTCTCCGTAGACAAAAATCCGATGAGGCTGACCAAACCTGGAAACTTCCAGCTTCAACACAAAGCCTCTGTCCAGAATGTCTTGCTGTCCTAGATGCTCAACTATATGAAGACCAAGGCCAAGTCTGGATGCGTAAGGAATGTTCCGAGCATGGTCAATACAATGAACTTATATGCAGTGATGTCGATTTTTTCCTCAAAAGACGCCGGACACATTATGAAATGCCCAGTGGCGTCCAAACACCGCACACCCAATCACACGACAATTGCCCCTTTGATTGTGGTCTTTGCTCCCAGCACCTATCCACACCTTGTATGGTCAACATTGATCTGACAAACCGATGCAATCTAAATTGCCCCATCTGTTTTGCCAATGCCAATGCTACAGGCAAGGTCTGCGAGATAAATCTGGAACAACTGGAATCCATGCTTGACAAGACAATGGCTATAAAACCACACCCGCCTGTTAGTGTACAATATGCAGGTGGAGAGCCGACTATTCACCCCAACTTTATTGAAGCAGTCCAAATGGCCAGTGACAAAGGTGTGGTCGATATACAAGCGGCCAGCAACGGTATACGCTTTGCCCATAGCTTGGAATTTACAGAAGCGGCCGCTCAAGCTGGCCTTGATGTTGTCTATCTCCAATTCGATGGACTAAGTGATGACATATATAAACAAAGTCGAGGTAAAGCCCTCTGGGAGATCAAACTCAAGGCCATAGAAAATTTACGCCAGGCCGGGATAATGGTCACCCTGGTCCCTACTGTAGTCAAAGGGTTAAATGATCATCAACTAGGCGATATCATGAAGTTTGCCGTAGAGAACTCGGATATAGTTACAGCGGTCAGCTTTCAACCTGTCTCCATCACCGGCAGGATTGACGAGACAAAGCGTCTTGAGATGCGTTACACCATGGCTGATATGGCCCGGGATATTCAAGAGCAAAGCGGCATCTTAGATATGCACGAGGATTGGTACCCATTTTCAATTGTCGCCCCAATCACCAGACTGATCGAAGCCATTACCGAGGAACCCAAAATACACTTCAACTGCCATGCCCATTGCGGAGTTACCTCTTACCTACTTATAGACAAATACAAAAAAACCGCTACTCCTTTTACCCAATTTTTGGATATAGAAGGGGCTATGAAAGACCTGAATAAAGAGGCTGAGGCCATAGAAAACCATGCCTGGAGGAAAAAACTCCTGAAGATACTACTATTGAGTAAGATCAAGAAACATTTCAAAGCAGACAAGGCCCCGGAGGGATTGGAATTTGAACAGATCATCGAATTTATCAACCGTTTTATAGAACCTGATAGGCAAGAACAAAAACAAAGAGGCCATGTCTACCACCTTGTAGGTGAGCGTTTTGATGTTATGCTTATTGCGGCCATGCACTTTCAGGATAACTACAATTATGAACTACCTAGGGTCCAGCACTGTGTTATTCATTACGCAGCACCCAACGGTAAGTTCTATCCATTTTGTACCTGGAACAGTGGCCCATGCCATCGTTATCCGATAGAGGAACAATTCTCCAGGCCTATCCAAGAGAAGAAGGAATAATTGTATAGACCCAGGGCGGTTAACTCAGAGGTTAGAGTGCCACCTTCACACGGTGGAAGTCCGGGGTTCAACTCCCTGACCGCCCATGTTTAAAAGTCACTTTATATAAGGCCTGTTGATATAATAATACAATACTAATGATTCTAATAGGCCTTATTTCTTTGATTCACTTCTACAGGACTAAGCAGATTAATTCTCAGCAAGAATGCAGATAGTCTTATTTGAACCTCAAATCCCTCCAAATACTGGAAGTATCGCCCGATTGTGTGCTGCCACTCAAACCCCTCTACATCTTATTGAACCTTTGGGATTCAGCCTCGAAGATCGATACCTCAAAAGAGCCGGGCTGGACTACTGGCCTTCGGTCAACTTGAGGATATGGCCAAACTGGAACACTTTTCAAGATTCCATTATCAACAAATCAGGATCAATAGTTATTACTAGCTCCAAGGCAGTCAACTCCTTGTTCTCTTTTTCCTTTAATGGGCAAGAGAACCTTGTCTTTGGTCCTGAGTCAAAAGGTTTACCCCCTTGGTTCTTCAACCAATTCCCTTTGCAAATTCAAATACCAATCTGGGGTCAAGTCAGAAGTCTCAATCTTTCCAATGCTGCAGCCATCTGTCTCTATGAAGCTTATCGCCAAACAATAGCCTTGAATAACAAACTGTCTTAAATTTATGCATCCCTCCCTGTCTGGCTTTTGTCCTTGATTTTTTCAAGGCTCCTGAAAAACTACCTCATCCGGTACAAGGAATTGGCTGGCTTTTGAACCGATCCTGATTCCTTAATACTTGAATAAGTTTTAACATCACTTCAATTCCACACTTCGCCTGCAAGCCGCATCAACAGAATCAATAATCGCACCTCTAACCCCACGCCTGTCTAATTCATTGACACCTGTTATAGTTGTTCCGGCTGGTGAACAGACTTGTTCACGGAGTTGACTGATACTCATATGACTTTTTTCGACAAGAGATACTGAGCCGCTAAACAACCGAATGACCATCTCTGTTGTCTCTGATCTGGTTAAACCTAGAGTTACTCCGGCTTCGATCAGACCCTCCAAAAAATAAAATACATAAGCCGGTCCTGAACCTATCAAGGCTGTAAAGGCATCAAATAATGATTCTTCAAGTACATGGACACTGCCGAGTTTTTGGAACAGGGATCGAATCAAGCCCTTATGAAAATCAGCCAAATTGTGATCATCAAAACACAGGCCAAAAACACCAGAACCAATTAAAGCAGGAGTATTGGGCATAACCCTTACTACCGGACATTGGCCCTGTATCCATTTAGTCAATTTCTTTTGGGGTATCCCTGCGGCTATAGAAATTAGACACTGATCCGGACCAAGAGAGGCAGCTATATCTGTCAAGACCTCCTTGATTTGTAAGGGCTTGACCCCAACCAAGATACATTCGCATCCTAAAACTGCTTCCTGGCTGTAATTGCATGGAATAATCCGGTACTGTTCGGTCATGGTCCTTAACTTATCCGGCTCTTTGTCATAAACCTTTAGACAAAGAGATTGATCCTGTTCCCAACCCTGAATCAAGGCCGAACCCATATTACCAGCACCAATTATCCCGAGAGTCTTCATCTTTCTATAACCTCCAACCTGGGGAAGAAATAATTTATTTCAGTTTGAGCATTGTTTAAAGAATCAGATCCATGAACAGAATTTTTCTCAATATCCTGACCAAACTTGTGACGAATAGTGCCTTGAGTTGCCTCAGCTGGATTGGTCGGCCCCATCAAGCCTCGATAGTCCTCTATTGAGTTGTCTTTTTGCAGGACTGCAACAATTATGGGGCCTGAAGACATATAATCCGTTAGGCTATCAAAAAATGGTTTGTCCTTGTGCACGGCATAAAAGCCTTGAGCCTGTCTTTTGCTCATATGCAGCATCTTTAAGGCCTGAATTTCAAAACCCTCTGACTCAATCCAAGAAAGTATGTAACCAGCCAAGTTTCTTTCGACAGCATCTGGCTTGACTATAGTCAGAGTCTGTTCTTTCATTGTCATCTCCTTCTCATGTTTTATTAACCCTCATGCCCAAACAGACACAACAAAGCATGAAACAGTTCGTAAACCGTAAACCAACAAAGGATATTAGCTATTTCCCGTTCACTAAAAGAAACAATAAGATAAAAAACCCATTATTTCTTATTAGTGTTTCGATCAACAGTTCATAGTCCACATTTTTTCATATCCATCAATCGACCAAGCTGACAGAGGTTAACCTTTGAGTCCCTTTGCTTCATCCATTTAGTAAGGGCCTTGACCGTCTCAGGGTATGGATGTCCGATAGCCACAGCTTGGCCACGTTGAATAGCCAGTTGTTCAGCCTTTTTCAATTGAAAAACAATGGAGTCGACATTCTTTTTGTTGTCCAAAAATATGTCCCTTGCAATTACCGGCACCTCCTCTTTGTCGGCCAGATCTCTAGCTACACTCTTCGGGCTTGTCAAACTGTCCAAAAAAAATAACCGTCTTTTGTTCAGCTCCTGAAAAACAACAGCCATACCCTGCCTACTAGAGGTAAACCTGGAGCCCATATGATTACTGACACCAATAGACCCAGGCACCTGTTCCAGATCATTTTGTAACATATTTTGAATCTTTGTTCGGCTCATGTTGACGAAAAGACTACCTGGACCAGGATCTATCTCTGGATAATTGATAGGCTCCATGGGCAAATGAAGCATAAAGTCCAAATCCCTTTGACGAACAAGTTCAACTATCTGTTGAGTATAAGTGCAATAAGGCAAAATAGAGTAAGTGACCTGCCCATTAACCAGAGCGATGATCTGCTTGGCAGCCCGCAAGTCTTCACCCAGATCGTCAATGACAATAGCCAAGAAAGGTTTCTTTTTCTCCGGCTCAGAGATTATTTGCTTCTTTTCTTTTTTTTGAAAGTCAAGGATATGAGTAGGAAGCTTATTCCATGACACCTGCCACAGATCTTTGTCCTCTGAAACCGGTGCCAAAACGACTTGGTCAACCCATTTTTTAAGATAATCCTCTAGTGAAGACAAAAAACGTTTTTTCTGAGAATCATCCAATCTGATCTTGAGTATCTGAAAAAGATATTTGCTAAAATTATGATATCGCCACCTGACTTGTGTATGCTCTACTGTATCTGAGCCAGCCCCTACTAGAATAAGACTCTGCAGTATGGCCAAATCAATTTCACGAGTAACCTGAGTTATCTCTTTTCCTTCTTCTTCCTCATAAGTCCTAGCCACATCTTTGTTTTCGGTCTTTCCTTCTCTGTCAATTACCCCTTTTTTCTTTGCAGAGAGAGAAGAGGAATCAGGTCCTTGCTCGTTTTGTTGATGAGTATCAACATCAAGAGGAGCTTCTACATCTGTATTAGGCAGATTCAGTACCCAAACAAGAGACCCAAGAGTGATCAAGACAAGCCCAAGCCATATAAAGGACTTGACCTTGAACCAAAACTTCCTAGTTACCGACTGTTTTTTTCCGGTCTTGCCAGAGCTTTTAGAGGATGACTTCTTGGCCATAAGGATGCATCAGAGACATAAACAAACTACTTTAATGTAGTGCTTGAATAACATCTATATTCTTAACCAGTTGCAAAGCTAGACGTAATTGGTTGTCTTTTTCAAGCATTAACTTAATCTTTTTCTTCTCTTTTTTATCAATTGGGACAGTAGCATTGTCTGTATTCTTGAGGTGGCCTTGCAAGTCAATTTCGCGCATAACAGAGAAAGGGCTCTTTTTTTTCTTCTCCAAGTTTGAAGGCAGAAGCTGAACATAAAGATCAGGGTTTATCCCTTCAGCCTGGATCGATTTACCGTCAGGGGTATAGTAAAGTGCTGTTGTTAATTTGATACCTGAACCATCAGCCAGAGGAATGACTGTTTGTACCGATCCTTTGCCGAAACTGTTTTCTCCAATTATAAGTGCCCTTTTGTGATCCTTTAGCGCCCCGGCAACAATCTCAGAAGCAGAAGCCGTACCAGCATTTATCATAACCACCATAGGGACCTGAATATCCGACTCTTGTTTTTTGGCGGAAAATTCCATCTGAGATTGTGTTACCTTGCCTTTGGTATAAACAATCTTTCCTTCCCTCAAAAACGTGTCGGCCACAGAGACCGCCTGTTCCAGAAGACCCCCCGGATTGTTTCTCAAATCAAAAACAATCCCTTTGATATCCTTCTGATAATTCTTAAAAGTATTATGGAGCTCTTCAGTGGTCTTCTCATTGAAGTTAGTCACTCGGATATATAAATACCCGGGTTCCAATATCTCTGATTTGACACTGTGTACAGGGATAACCTCTCTGGTAACCGTAATCTTTTTTGGTACCTGCTCTCCTTTATGCAGTACTGTCAACTCCACCTGGCTCCCTTTCGGACCTCGTATCTTATGGACAGCATCCATAATTGAGATATCTTGAGTCGATTCGCCATCAACCTCAAGGATTATATCCTCGGACTTGATACCGGCCTTATAAGCCGGTGTACCCTCAATTGGAGAAACCACTGTCAACCTACCGTTTTGAACTGTTATCTCAATGCCTACCCCACTGAATTCCCCAGTAGTCTCCACTTGCATGTCTTTGAAGTCCTCTTTATCCATGTAAGCAGAATGGGGATCCAAGCTCTTTAACATGCCTTGAATAGCACCCTGTACCAACTCATCTCTTTGGACATCTTCCACATAAGAATCCTCGATCAGGTCTAGAACCTGACTAAACTCTTTCAGAGGTGTATAACGGTTGTCTGCCTTACAAATCTCGAAAGAAGTCATGATGCAGACCATTAGGACCAATATCCCCAAATAATGACTCCAACGCATAATACTCTCCATTGTTTAAATCTATATAAACTGTCTTTTTCTGTAAAATAACTTAGACCTAACCAAAATATATTGCAAAAACAAGTCTACAACATCTCAGCCATCTTGCCGCAGCCATGGACCAGGATCAACCGGCTGCTGACCGCAACGCAATTCAAAATACATACCCGGCCCCTGACTCTTAGGATAATATCCTGCTCGTCCAAGAGTCTCCCCTTTTTCCACATCTCTTCCTATCTCAACTTCTGATTCAGACAGAAAAGCATACAGAGAATAGTATTGACTGCCATGATAAATAATGACCACCCTCCCAAAACCTCTTAGCTTGTCATTATAAACCACCTTACCCCAAGAAATGGACCTGACAGGGTTTTGCTCTTGCAAAGCAAAACCAATACCTTCCCTGGGAGGTTCAGCCTTGAGATCATAGTCAAAAAGTATCTTGCCCTTGACCGGCCAAGGCAAATATCCTTTTATCTTCTCAAACTGATGGGTCTGTTGAATAGTCAGCTTATATTTCAAATCCTTGATTGTTTCTTGTATCTTGGCCAGTTGCTCTTCCATAACCACACGTTTTGTACGCAGCTTATTAATCTTGTCAAGGTAGACCAGCTTTTCTTGCAGCAATTGGTCTTTAGTCGATTGCAGCTTGTTCAATTGAGACTGCATATTTTCCTGAATATTCTCTTGCTGAACCAAATTCTTTTCAAGTTCTTCTCGAATTTGAGAAAGGGCCTTAATACGCTTGTCCAGCATGGTATACAATGAGGATAACCAGGATAAATTTAAATCAAGCTCAGGCCATGAGCTAAAAGAACCCAATTGTAACTTGGTCTTCCTGAGATAGATACGCCAAAGCTTGTCTAACAGGATTCTGATAGCTTGTTTTTTTTCTTTAATGACCTTTTCTATATCCTGAGCCTCTTGCTGTAATCCCTTTACCTCTTCTTGAGAGTTTTTATAAAGGGACCTCTGTTTAGAATACTCTTTCTCAAGCCTGGACACCCTTTGCTCTATCTGGTCAATCTCCTTGCAAAGCCTCCTTTCCTTCTCAGATAGTCTTGACAAGTCTTCTTTTTGTTCATCTATCTGCTTTTTCTTCTTTTGGATTTGCTCCTTGACTTCTTCACTGCTGACAGAAAGTCCGAGCCCTGGAGCAACAAATAAAGAAATAAAGAAAGTGCATAGAGTTAGGCAAAATATAAAAGAATATTTTATTCGCAAATTTGCTTTCATAGACCATTAGGGATATTTAATCTATCCACATCTAGAACAGATAATAAAATGAAGTCCAGAAATATTAAATTGTTATCAAATAGTTCTTTCAAGTAAAGGGCCGAGGGGACAGGTCTGGCATAATCCTTTCTTTTTTTTGCACCAATGCTTGCCGACCCGCACCAATAAAGCATGATATTCATTGTACAGCTTGACATCCTCCGACAAAACATCCATAAAAAAGCTTCTCATTTCATGATAATCAGTATCCTCAGCAATAAGCAAATGCCGTTGTAAGATTCTGGCGGTATAAGCATCAACAACAAAGCTTGGCCGGTGAAAAGCATATAAAAGCATACTATCAGCTGTTTCCGGACCAATACCTCGAACTGAAAGTAACTTGTCCCGAAGGGTAACCATAGGATAATCCATAAAGAGTTCAAGATCAAATCCAACTTCAACTTGCAGAAAAGACAAAAAACTTTTGACTCGATCTGCTTTAACCCGAAAATAGCCAACCGGTCGAATGAGTTCGGCCAGGGTCTCATCAGGTAAAGACAAAAGGGGTTGAGGATGCAAAAGATCTTTTTCTTTAAGGCCTTGAATGGCCTTTTCAACATTTGACCAATTTGTATTTTGGGTCAAGAGAGCCCCAAGACAAACCTCAAAAGAAGTCTCTGCCGGCCACCATCCACTGGGTCCCAATGCCTCATGCATAGCCTGAAACATTTCCATCAGCAGAGCCTTTCTGGACATAGATAATCTCCGGAGTGTAAACCGATTAAGACCGTAGAGTTGTTTTGAATTCTAGAAGCTGATCCTGCTGAGGACGAGAGAGACCCATCCATCTCTTTGCAAAATAAACATGGTCTGCCATCCCTGATCTTCATAAGCCTGGGCAACTTTTAAGAATTGACTTTGTAAAATACCCGATAGGATAATAAAACCAAAGGGCTTAACCATTTTTCCTAGAACAGAGGACAGTTCCTGCAGTGGTTCTGCATAGATATTGGCAAAAATCAGATCAAAGCACCTAGAGATTTTAAGGGAGTCAATCTCCCCAGCCAACAAGCAAAAATTTTTCTTCACCTCATTCAAGCTACAATTTAGTCGGGCATTGTCTAGGGCAATCGGATCAATATCAAGACCAATCCCTTTATAGCCAAGAAGGGCAGAAGCAATGCCCAAAATTCCCGATCCTGTCCCCAAATCGAGAAAGAAAACATTATCTTTAAGTGCCTCAGCCTGCCATAGACAAGCCAAAGCCCGGAGACAGAGATAAGTAGTTGGATGATCCCCTGTACCAAAGGCCATTTGGGGATGAATAATTACCGGGAATAAAAAAGGATCAGTAACTTTTCCCTCTTCCCATGAGGGCAAGATTAGGAATATCTTCTCTATAGTCCGGGGTTCAAAAAACTCTTGCCAAATAGTCTGCCAATCTTTATTTTCTTTTTCTTGAATATTACATGTAGCTCTGGCAGAAAAATGCTTATAGATTATTTGGCATAGTCTCTGAACCTGATCCCGAGACTCAAGATAGGTATGAACACAAACCTGATCCCCTTGAATTGATTCTTCCCAACCCCAGGGAACATATTCATAACAAAAGACCTCTCTTTCTTCTGCAGGGACACAGGCATCAAACATAACTTCAACCAAATAGAGACTATCGGCTTTTATCTGGCTCAAACCAGGACATTTTTCATTTATCGATTTCATATAACTGCAAGAGCATCTATTCAGCCCAATAAACAGGTAAGCCACACTGTATGGCTCTCAATCCAAATCCTCAGACTCTTTTGACCTAGATAGAACATCACTCAAAACCAAACAAAATTCTTCTATCTCCTCTTTTTTAACTATTAAGGGAGGTAAGAGTCGAAGGATTGTTTCCTGAGTCAGATTGCAAATATACCCTCTTTGTAGAAGACTAGACCATATAGACTTGGCCGGAAAGGTTAACTCTATGCCCAGCATCAACCCACACCCGCGAATTTCAGATATCATCCTGGGAAATCTGTCTTTAATCTGGGACAACATAACTTTGCTGTATTCTCCAAGTTCACAGGACCTTTGGCAAAGGTTGTCCCGATCAATTATCTCCAAGACCTTTGCAGCAACAGCACTTACCAATGGTCCACCCCCAAAAGTGGTGGCATGAGTGCCCGGTCTAAATCCCTGACTAACTTCGGCACTTACCATCAAGGCCCCCATAGGAAGACCATTGGCCAAAGATTTAGCAGCAGTGACTATATCCGGTTGTAATCCGGCATGTTGAAAAGCCCACATCTTTCCGGTCCGAGCCATTCCTGTTTGAATTTCGTCCACGATAAAAACAATATTATTCTCCCGGCAAAGCCTTTGGACTTCGAGCAGATAATCTGTTGACAAAGGCTTAATACCCCCTTCTCCTTGAATAATTTCAACCATTATGGCAGCTGTTTTTTCAGTCAGATTCTTATTAAGGGCATAGATATCGTCATAAGGCACTGACAGGAATCCAGCCGGTAAAGGATCAAAGCCATCTTTTACCTTTTCTTGTCCTGTTGCTGAAAGGGTGGCCAGTGTCCGACCATGAAATGAACCAGCCAAAGTGATTATCTCAAAGGCATTCTGCCCTGTTATCTTTTGCATATACCTTCGGGCAAGCTTTATAGCCGCCTCATTGGCCTCAGCCCCGGAATTACAAAAGAATACCCTTTGCAGATGACATGTGTTTAGTAGCCTTTCAGCCAATTGGATCTGATTTTCTTGATAAAACAGGTTGCTTACATGGATTAAGTTCTGGCATTGATCCTTTATCACCTCAGAGATTTCGGGATGGCAATGACCCAATCCGCAGACAGCAATACCAGCCAATAGATCCAAATATTCTCGGCCCTGGGTATCAAAAACCCTTGTCCCCCGACCTTTTATCAGCTCCAGAGGGTATCTGGCATAGGTCTGACACAGGACCTGTTGTTCACGTTGTTTAAGCAAAGACAACTGATCATTCATAAAAACACCTACAATAAAAAAACAAAGGGGTAGGCGACCATCAACCAACCTACCCCTTGCTGTTATGTTCTAACTAGCTATAATTCCGTGTTATATATCCAAATTAAAAAATATTATTAAATCTTAAAATAACTCTTTTCTTTAGAAATTAAAGGATCTCGGCCAGAGTCTCTTGCTGGATATACATATTGCCAATCCAAATTGACTTATAAAACAAACACAATTGGTGAAATCAAGAGGACCATCTTATCTAGTGACAAGACTAGAGTGCAAAGTTAATCAACTCCCTCAGATACTCTCGGCCTTATTTCAACTATCCCAAACAAAAGCACAAGTATTCAAGATCAAACCTTGGGCCGTGGCAGTACCCCCGATTGTTCAGCAATGCCAGGAACCTTGTGTTCCCATTCTATAGCCATAAGGTGGATACCAGATACCCCTTTCATTTCCTTAAATTCTTCAATTTGTTCACAAGCAATTTTTATGCCTTCTGAACCCTGTTGCTTCTTGTCCACTCCCTGTAACCGTTTGATGATCTCATCCGGGACATCCATGCCAGGAACCTTACTTTGCATGTATTTAGCCATACCAACACTTTTCATGGGAGTAATCCCGGCCAGAATATAAACCTTTTCCGTTAAACCCATATCTATAGCCTGCTTTATCCACTCTCGCATCCTATCCATATTATAAATACACTGAGTTTGGATAAAGTCAGCCCCGGCCTGTATCTTCTTTGCCAAACGATAGACCCGCCATTCAAATGGTTCAGCAAAGGGATTGGCAGCAGCCCCTATAAAAAACTTCGGCGGTTTTTCAATATCAGCGCCCCCCAAGAACTTGCCCTCATCAGACATCTTTTTTACCATAGAGATCAGCTGGATGGAATCAATATCAAAAACGCCTTTAGCATAGGGGTGATCGCCAAACTGTTGATGATCACCCGATAAACAAAGGAGGTTTTTGATACCCAGGGCGTTGGCTCCCAACAGATCGGATTGCATAGCCAGACGATTCCTGTCCCGACAGACCATCTGATAGTTTGCCTCCAATCCTTCCTGTTGAATAATATAAGAAGTCGCCCAGCTTGACATCCGAACCATCCCGGTTTGATTGTCGGTAATATTGACTGAATCAACCATGTCTTTAAGATGACTGGCCTTTTTCCTCACTACTTCAACATCAGTTCCCCTAGGAGGTCCAAGTTCACCAGTAAAAGCAAAGTGTCCTGCCTTTAAAACCTTTTCCAGATTACTTTGACTGTTCATAGACAATACTCTTTGGTTTTATGTTAAATTCAAATTAATGTAAGCCATAATAGACACCTTATATACCAGATTTGGAAGGACATAAGTCATCTTTTTTATCTAGTTTCCGAATTGAAAACTTGTTATTTCCATATCCGGAAAGAAAAAATTTCCGAATGGGAACTATCTAGTTACGACTGACAAGAGTCAGCATTGGATTATGAGGCTGACAATTTCATTGAAGGTATAAAAAAAAGGGCAACCTGACTCTTTTTTCTATCCATAGTAAAGATTCCAGGTCTTGACTCCTTAACCAGACGTAAATTATCAAACCCCATAGGATCATGATCTCGAACCGGGGATAGGACTTGTTTATTTAAGCAGTCAGCTACTACTTGGAGAGAGAGTTGTAACATATCCTCAAGATATTCTGACTTAGAAACAGTGTTTAAACTAGATTTCATAAAAGGCTTGGTTCTTCCCTGACTGGACATATTTCTGGACAAAGCCAAACCACTCCTATAAATCTTTTTTTTGAAAGAAAAAATAAATTTGGATTTCTGTAAGCTCAAAAGTAGCTCCCTGTCGGCTTCTCTGAAACGACTCTTCATAAGGTGCTTTAGCTGATCTTTGGAGTAATCAATGGAGCGATCGGCCTGCATTTCCAAATAGACATGGTTCAATTTGCCCCTAAAACCTTTTACTTGCAACATATTGGGTATATAATAATTATGTGCGATTACATCCGCAGCAAGGTGGCTCAAATAGCCGTAAGCATAGGCCAAAAGAGAGGGAGAGTGTTGAGAATTTAGGAGTCTAAAACCGGCCTGCCAACTATGGCAATGTCGGGGAGTCAGCTTTTTCCCTTTGCCAATTAGAATATCTGCACTCAAACAGCCATACAAAAAGGCCTCTGACTTTAGACTCAATATCTGAGCAACAGGCTCTGTCAACAATTGCAATTGAGCAAGAACAGTATTACCTAAGGCCAAATGAACTCCCGGACCCCAAGCAAAAACTGTTTCCGGACTGACAATAGCCAGAATCAAGAACAACATAGCTAAAAGATATTTCCCTTTTTTCATAATAAGGCTTTTTATCAAACTGATATTTGTACTGCTTGTATAAAATCGGAAGATACTAGTTTAGCAATTTTTAAAAGAGCTAAAATTAGCTTCTATTCCGCTTCTGTTTTTTGGAAACATTAGCACATAGGAACATAGAGCCTATTCCCCTATGGTCCAAACTCAATCCTTCTCGTGACACCGACCACACATTAGAGGACCTTGTCCTTTTTCTTGATGACAACCCATACATTGTCGGTGATAGGCATCTATCAACTCAACCGGATTATCTTTGCTTCCCTTTACCTTATGGCAATCCGAACAGCCTTGACCAACAGACATAGCATTAGGCACCTTTGTACCGTTCTGGTAAACGTGGTGACAGACACTGCAATCATAGATTTTGGCTTTCATATTGTGATCATCATGGACAAATACTGCCGGAGGACGTTGGGGATCTTTGAAAGCCTCATCCTGAACAACTTTCATATTTGTTTGAGAAAAAACAGAACCCACCCAGACAAGCAATAACAGACCTGTTAAAAGCAACCACTTTTTTATCATTACAAACCCTTTTATAAAATACTTTTTTCCTCAAACCGGAAAATTTAGAGCTTTCTAACAGAAAATGCCAAAATATACAAGTATAAAATTTTAGACACCATATACGGAAATCAAAAAATTTCCGGACGGGAACTTCTAATTATTCATTACTCAACCAAAATCCTTTTTGAATGAGTATAAATATTAAAACGTTGCCCCCGTAAAAAACCTATTAAGGTTATATTTAAATCTGCAGCAAGGTTTAGGGCCATTGAGGTTACAGCTGAGAAACCCGCCAATATTTCAGAGCCTAATCTTCCGGCCTTTTGAACCATTTCAAAACTCAGACGTGAGGAAACAAGACATAGATTGCTCTGATCAAGAACCCCATAAGACAGGATTTGGCCAATAGCCTTATCAAAGGCATTATGACGACCAATATCCTCAGCAAAAGCAGCCAATTCTAATGATGAAGAAAAGACGGAACAGGCATGAGTACAGCCTGTAACAGAAAAGACCTCCATCTTTGATTCAAATATCTCCTTGATATGGAATAGATCTTGGTAACCAAGGCAACATGTGTAGTCAACAGGGTAGATATCCTTTATTACCTCTTGTACTGTTTTTTTCCCTCCCAAACCAGAGCTGGACTGACTTACATAGAGGCTATCCTTTTGCTCAAGTTTAGTGTCAATATCCACATTCACGTTCAAGATAATATTTATTCGCTCCTCCCCCCTTTCATTAACAGAGGTTTCCAAATCAAGGATGTCTTGGTTTGATTGGATCAGTCCCTCTGAAAAACAATATCCTTTGATCAGATTGTAATCATCCCCAGGAAGACGCATACACAAAGCATAGGGACACCCATTTACACAAATTTCCAAAAATTCTTCTCTGGCCAATATATCAGGGGTTTGCTTTCTATGCCCGTTGAATATCTGAATGATCGGGAAGGAATTAGTCTCCATACAACTTCCATTGTCCACGGGACTCAAATATGTACTTTAGGAACAAATTATTCATAAGGGATAAATTTTACAATTCCAAAGTAAAAACAAGATCTTGGATCACAAGCAAATACTTAGCATACGTTCTAGCGCTATCCAGGCCTGTTCCTGGATATCTCTATCAATCTCGATTGGAGGGACCTCATCTATATACTCTAATAGATCCGCTAACTTGATCTCAGTGATCTTGGCCATGTTGGAACAGGCACTTGATATCAGAGGCAAGACATCCTTGTCCCCCTGGAACTGCTCTTTCAGCCGAGAGACCATGTTGATCTCAGTCCCAACAAAGACTTGGCTGTCCTTTGGTAGCTCCTGGACATATTGAATAATCTGAGAGGTTGAGCCACTAGCATCAGAGGCCTGAACCACTTCAGGAGAACATTCAGGGTGAACAATAATATAAGCTGCCGGGAATCTTTCCCGTACCTCGGCTATGTGATGAGTCTTGAAAAAATGATGGATTACACACAATCCTGGCCAGATATATAGCTCAACTTCACCGGAAAAGTAAGGTTCTTGTAAGTGAATTATCTCCTGATCCTTATGATTAAGGCCTAGCTGGTCGGCCGTATTTTGACCCAAATTCTTATCAGGCAAAAAAAGGACTGCTTGACCTTGATTGCGAGCCCAATCCAGCATAATTCGGGCATTGGCCGACGTACATACTGAGCCACCATATAATCCACATAAGGCTTTGATCGCCGCCGAGGTATTGACATAAGCAAGAGGGATAATACTTTTACCACTACTTGTATAGGCCTTAATAACCCTTTCCAGATAAGAGGCCGGCGAAGTTCCGGCTAACAAACAACCTGCCTCTCTATCAGGAATGTAGACCTTTTGCCCTTTATGGGCCAAAATCGCAGCAGATTCGGCCATAAAAAAGACCCCACACAAAACAATATATTCTGCTTCTAAATTTGGAATCTTTCTAGCTAACTCAAGAGAATCACCAATATAATCAGCATGTCTGACAATAGAATCATGTTGATAATGATGAGCAAGTATAGACAGTTTTCCCCCCATCTTATGACGAATATCTTCAATCTTTGTCCCGCTTTCTCCGCTCACAAGCTTCTCCTTATGATAAAAGAACCACTTTACAAACCTGAAAAAACTGTCATGATACCAACTAGGATAAATCCTAGATCAATGAGATGGCCTTTGGCATTTGACAGGCTTTGATTAACTAAATATATAGGGTCATTTGAAAACATCCCAATATTGGAGGAAATGATGACCTGGAGACTCGAAACCCTGACTCTCCATGCCGGCCATAAACCTGACATATCTACCCGCAGCAGGAGTGTCCCTATCTATCAAACTGTTAGTTATGTGTTTAGAGATACAGAAGAAGCAGCCGGGCTATTCAATCTCAATCCAGAAGTATGGGCACCCAGACTTAATCTGCCCCACGAAGATGATTCCAGACAAAAAGACTACTCCAGGAGTGAACCTGGCAATATATATACCCGGATTATGAATCCAACCACTGATGTCCTGGAAAAACGAATGGCCGATCTTGAGGGAGGAGTAGGTGCTTTAGCCACAAGCTCGGGTTCCTCGGCTACAACTTATGCCATTATGAATATCTGTCAAGCAGGAGACCACATAATCTCCTCACCTAGTCTTTACGGTGGGACATACAATCTTTTTACCCACACCTTGCCCCGCTACGGAATCAATACTACGTTTGTTGATTGTTCTCAACCAGAACTTATCAGCCAAGAAATAACCGACAAAACCAAGTGTGTCTTCTTAGAAACCATTGGAAATCCAAAACTAGATATACCCAACTTTGAGCAGATAGCTGGCCTAGCCCATGAAAATGGACTGCCTCTCTTTGTCGATAACACCTTGGCCACACCATTTTTATGTCGTCCTTTTCACTTCGGAGCAGATATCGTCATACACTCCCTGACAAAATTCTGTGGAGGTCATGGGACAAGCCTTGGTGGGATTATCATTGACAGGGGACAGTTCGATTGGGGTCTTGATGATAAATTCCCCATGCTTTCACAACCTGATCCATCCCACCACCATCTTGTCTGGAGCCAAAAGTTTGGATCAGCCGCCTATATTATGAGACTCCGCAACACCCTTTTACGAGATATGGGGGCTTGTATTTCCCCTTTCAACAGTTTCCTGCTTTTGCAAGGCTTGGAAACTCTGCATTTGCGTATGGAAAGACATTGTCAAAATGCCCTGTCTGTGGCCAAATTTTTAGAAGACCATCCCAAGGTCAATTGGGTTATCTATCCAGGCCTTACTCACCACCCAACTTACCAAGAGGCATGTAAATATCTAAAAGCAGGTGGGGCCTTGGTTGGATTCGGGATTCGCAATGGTCAAGAAAAAGGGCGAAAATTTATAGACAGACTAAAGCTTTTCAGTCACCTGGTAAACATCGGGGATGCCAAAAGTCTTGCTGTTCATCCCGCCTCGACAACACATGCCCAGTTAAGCCAAAATGAGCAGTTGGCATCCGGAGTTACTCAAGACTTTATTCGACTTTCCATTGGCCTAGAACATATCGGTGATATTCTTGATGATTTGGAACAGGCACTCTCAGATATCTAATATGAGGTGGACATGAACGTTCACAATACAGTAGGTCTTGTTGAAAAAGAATTTTTCCAATTTGCGCACCCTCCTGAGGAAATGCGTTTTGAATGTGGCGAAGATCTTGGTCCTTTAACCCTAGCCTATGAGACTTACGGCCAACCCAATAAGGACAACAGCAACGCTATTTTAGTCCTTCACGCTCTAACCGGTGATTCCCATGCGGCGGGATACTATACAGAAGAGGACGAGAAATCTGGTTGGTGGGAGACAATGATTGGTCCGGGCAAAGGGATTGATACCAATAAATACTTTGTCATTTGTCCCAATGTCCTTGGTGGTTGTATGGGGTCTACTGGCCCCGGGTCCATAAACCCAAAGACAAATCGGCCATATTCACTGCAATTCCCAATGGTTACTATTGGGGATATGGTTAAAGCCCAAAAATATTTGATTGAACATCTGGGCATAAACAAAATATTGGCGGTAATCGGAGGATCAATGGGCGGCATGCAGACTCTTGAATGGAGTGTCAGATTCCCGAACATGGTTCAATCGGCTATCCCCATTGCCTCCACTACCCAACACTCAGCCATGGCCATAGCCTTTAATGAGGTCTCTCGACAGGCCATCATGAACGATCCTAATTGGAACAACGGAGACTATTACCAGGGATCAATTCCCAAACACGGGCAAGCAGTGGCTAGAATGATTGGTCACGTAACTTACCTTTCCGACATCGCCCTTCGCAAGAAGTTTGACCACCGATTGCTGGACAATGAAGACATCAACTTTAGCTTTGATTCTGATTTTCAAGTTGGCAGCTATCTCAGGCACCAAGGACAAAAATTTGTCAACCGTTTTGATGCCAATTCACTACTTTACCTGACCAAAGCTACCGATTATTTCAATCTGGCCAACAGGCATGGCTCTGGTTCACTTGCCCAGGCCTTTTCCCAAGCAATAGCTGATTATCTTGTGGTTTCTTTTAGCTCAGACTGGCTATATCCAACTTACCAATCCAAAAAGATGGTTCAGGCAATGAAAAAAAATAACCTCAACGTCAATTTCTGTGAAATCCAAACCGATTACGGACATGACTCCTTTCTAGTCCCCAATCTCCGATTGTCCCAACTCATTGCCGGTTTTCTAGAAAACGAATTTTACACCTTAAACAACAGGCTAAGCAATGCGATTTGATCTCAAAACTATCGCTTCTTGGATCCATAACAACAGTCGAGTCTTGGACCTGGGTTGCGGTTCAGGAGAACTACTCCATTACTTACAGGCAGAAAAAAAAGTCAAAGGTACCGGGATAGAGATCAATGAGGATAAAGTAACCCAAGGTATCATCCATGGAGTAAACATCATCCATGGCGATATTCATGAAGAGATTCAGGATTATCCCCAAAATGCCTTTGACTATGTGATCCTGAGCCAAACCCTGCAACAGATTTTAAAACCAGCTGTTCTTATCTATGAGATGCTTAGAGTTGGTGGTCAGGGCATTGTTAGTTTCCCTAACTTTAGCCATTACAAAAACAGATTCTTCTTGCTTTTTAAAGGCAAAGCCCCCATCTCTCGAGAACTCCCCTATGCATGGTATGACACCCCCAACATTAGGGTTATCCCTTTGAAAGACTTTCGACGCTTCTGTCATTCCTTTGATATCGACATCCTCAAAGAGGTTGCTATCAGTACTCATCATCACGAAGAACGCGGCAGGACTGTTCATTTTTTACCTAATATACTAGCGACATATGGCATCTATCTCTTAAAAAAGAGCCCTGATCTGGAACAAAGGCAGAAATCCCAGAAACATCTTGAGATGTGAGGATAGAACCTTGACTTACCAATTAGAGAAGTCGGCCAAGATCATGGACCAAAACACTCTTTGGAACTTGACTGTTATTCTTGTTCGCCCGAAATCTTCGGAAAACATCGGTTCAGTGGTCAGAGCCTGTTCAAATATGGATTGCCCGAATTTAATACTTGTAAAACCTCGCAATTTTGATCCCCAAAGGGCTTTAGGTCTGGCAACAGCCAGAGGGAAAAAACTTTTGGAAGAGAGTAAGATCACAGACAATTTAGCCCAAGCCCTAGCCCCTTTTCAACGTGTTGTGGCCACTACAGCCAGAAAGGGCGGTAAATGGAGAGATAACCTTTGGTCTCCTTCTCAGATTGCCCCCTTAATTGCTAAGGAATTAACCAATAATACTCAAGTAGCCCTTGTTTTCGGACCTGAAGACAGTGGATTGTCCAATAAGGAGATTCAGTATTGCAGCCACTTTGTTACTATACCGACCAATGATCAGGCCTGTTCCTTGAATTTGTCCCAAGCCGTACTTATACTTCTTTATGAATGTTTCAAATACCGAATAGAGCTTTTCGAACTAAGCCCAACAAGGCTACCTAGCTGTCAACAAATACCTCACTTTCAACTTCAAGACCTCTTGAGCCACTTCAGATCAATGCTGGTCAAATCTGGATTTATTCCAAGCCATAACAAGTCATACTTTATGTTGCCATTTAAGCGTTTCTTTGAACGTATCGGACTGCAGCAGAATGAATACAAGCTGTTCATGGCTTTTTGTCGGCACATTGATTGGTTCCTGACCAAGGATAGAGATGAAAGACCACCGCATGACCAAGACTAACCTATAAAAAAGACTACGGGACTCTATCTCTATGTATCAGGCCGATCAATAGAGCTTAACTGGCCTGAACTGAGTACAACATTTTCCAGTTCACGGTCCACACCCTTTCATTTTAAACATCATGCCTTTCCAGGCACAACCAAGGATGAAAGAAGACGTTGACTGTTCACCGTGGACCGCAAGATGAAGAAATTAAGGAATGGCTTCTTCATGCTTTCTTCGGTAAACGGTCAACATTCTTTTCATGTTAACAGGTCTTGTATGTTGACTATTTACTGCTCAAGATGCAAAAATAAACTTTGGAAATATAAGAAGATCGGTCCAGGTCAAGTTTTACGTTGCCACAAGAAAAGAATCATCCAGATTTACAGTTGCTATTTTGAAGATCAAGGTGCTTGGTGTAAGTGTGGTCAACGTATTGCTATTGACAAAGGTTCTTTCTATAAAATGATCAAAAAGTCTTTTACTTGTACCGGGACCAAAGACAAAAAATGATGTTTTATTTCAATGCTGTTAAATCAAAAAAAGGAGCTTTCTAATGAAGATCTTAAACCTATTTTACTCGATGACCAGCAATACCAAAATCGTTGCCGAAAGGATAAGTAAAGATATTGAAAGCTTGGGCCATAGTCTTGATTTAATGCAATTAACCACTAAAGATTTAAGCCTTGACCTCCTTAATTACGATATGTTCTTTATTGGTTCCGGGGTTTATGAATGGTTACCTGGAAAACCGATGCAGGAAGTCTTTGCTAAATGGAGAAAACACTACGTTGAGCAGGGAGCTATTCTACCCTCTTCTCCAAGACTAACCGGGAAAAAGGCAGTGATCTACTGCACCTACGGAGGGGCTCATACAGGCATAAATGAAGCAATCCCGGCTGTTAAGTATATGGGGCAATTATTTGATCATTTGGGTATAGAGATCATTGGAGAGTGGTATTTTGTCGGGGAATATCATCCGGAAAGACTCAAGCCATTTTCCTCCAATGGCCGTTTGGGTAACATTGAAGGACGTCCCAATGAAAATGACCTCAATGAGGTCTCAGAAAGAGTCAAGGGGATACTTCAAGCTCTATAATCTTTCCAAGCACTACATTTGGTTACAAGAACCGTGAACCGTGAACCGTGAACCGTGAACCGTGAACCGTGAACCGTGAACCGATAAGAAAAATACTGAAAATCTCAAACGTCAACAATGGACCCAAAAACCAGACTTGGATGACTATAGATGACTGCCTGGAAATCATTTTACTTTACAAATCAACAGGGTCTTAGACTCTCAGCACTTTTTCAGGCCTTAAGTTCAAGGCCTTATCTGACACTAATTATCTGTCATGGTTTTACCGGTTCAAAAGAGGGTGACCACAAGGCCATTCAAATGGCCGAATTTTTTGGTCGCTTTCAGATAAATAGTTTCTTGTTTGATTTTTCAGGAAATGGCCAGAGTGAGGGACAATTTTCTGAAATCACCTTGACAAGGCAAATAAAAGACCTGGAAGGTGCTGTCAATTGGTGTCAAAATAATGGATTTGATAAAATAGTCACCCTAGGACGAAGCTTTGGCGGTACCACAGCTCTCTGTCACGCAGCCCAAGATGACAGGATCCTTGGGACCTGTTCCTGGGCCGCCCCTTTCTCGGTTTTCGATATCTTCAATACCAAGGCAAAACTGCTATCTAACAATGATCAAACAATTTCTCTAGCCGGGGAGAAAGGGAATGTTTGCCTAAACCGAACATTTATTGATGATCTTAGACAATACAACCTTTTCCATCTGGCACCAAAAATAGCACCAAAACCAGTCTTGATTGTTCATGGCTCTGCAGACGAAACCGTCCCGCCCCAAGAGGCCAAAGAACTTTTTGATGCAGCTTTAGAACCAAAAAGATTACAATATATAGATAAGGCCAACCACACGTTTAGTAATCAATATAGAGAAGTTTGGCAGGTAACTTTGAACTGGCTCAAGGAGACTTTTATTGACAAATAGGGACCATCTCTGATTTATTCTATAAGATACTCTGCTCCGGGCTTATTCCTACATAATCGACATCCGGGTCCCTCCAGCAGCGAGATTCAGATAATCTGACAAAAGCCAACCCAATATAGCCAGACATTCCATATCAAGATAATCTGCGGCATTATTTGGAAATAAGACTTTACTCTCAGCCGGGAACTCCTCATCAACATCATTAAACAATAACAAAAGAGAAAGACATGGAAGAGCTTGGAAACGCCTAATTAGCTGATAGGAGAAATCCACCTCTTGTTTTTGTCCTTGCAACTCATCACAGGCAGATTTTAGCAAGGACAGACGGCCTTGAAAATTTTTGGCAATAGCTTTTTCAACATTATTTGTATAGGCTCCGGCAAAAGGGGCAGCATCTTTAAAATCTTTGTAAGACACCCATTCTTTACTTTGAGAAATTTGTTCAGAGCACATTAACACGTACTTGCTAAGGACAACAGATTCGGCATGTATTGGCCTTGCACCATCAGTAGTAACAATCCCTGCTGATGAAATTCGAAAAGAACGCGCCAATAAAGGAAGAATCATTTCCTGATCTTCAATTTGACCTCCAAGTAGAGGTGCTCTGTTAGCTAGATCTATCTCGGCAATTTGTTTCAAATAGTTATCATATACCTCTTGAAAAGCTTGTGACAATTCCACTTTCTCCATAATCTTCTCCTATTTCCCTGACTTCCATGGTATGACTCAGTTAACTACGAACCCTATGCCATGCAAAACCAAACATGAAAGAAGACGTTGACCGTGAACCGCAAAATAAAGAAATTAAGAAATGGCTTCTTCATGCTTTATCTTCGGTAAACAGTTAACGGTTCACGGTCAACATTCTTTTCATGTTAGTACCCATTGTACATATACCTTTCTAGTCCTTGGTCCATCAAACTCAGTAAAAAAAACACCCTGCCATGTACCCAAAACAAGACTGCCATTTTGTAAAATGATCTGTTGGCTACAGCCAATTAATGATGATTTTATATGGGCATCACTATTCCCCTCCAGATGCTGGTAATCCCCTTTATGAGGAACTACTTTAGAGAGTTGTGTCAAAATATCTATAGGCACACTGGGATCAGCTGCTTCATTGATAGTTATACCTGCGGTGGTATGGGGACAATAGACAGACATCAAAGCATTTCTAAGTCCATTATCCTTTACAATACCTTTTATTTCTCTTGTGATCTCATAAAATTGTTCCCTTTGGCTGGTCCTGATCTCTAAGACTTGCATTACCTTGTTCTCCTTGCTATTTTTATGGTATCTAAAAAATAGTAATAACTATCGATCTTCTAAAACAGGGTTTTTCACTGTTATTAACCTTCATGCCCTGATAGTCACAACAAAGCAAGAAAGAGTTTGTGGATAGTAGACCGTGAACTGTGAACCGTAAAATGAAGAAGGTAAGAAATTACCCTTTTATTCTTATTTCTTCGGTCCACGGTCAACATTCTTTTCATATTAAGGCTGTTCTGCTGGCAGCCATAACAATACTTTGACAGGAATAGACATAATGGTTGCCAACTTATAGAGAATGGTTTAGTATTTAAATATCATCTAAGAACATGTAACCTATTGAGGTGAATGAGTATGACTAAACAACTCTCATTTATGAAGTCAATGCATGAAATACTCCCCCATTTTCGAAGACGACTAAACAACGCTGAATCAACTGAAGACGTCAAAAAGTTTTTCACGTATACTATCATGGAGCTCTTTGAAAAAATATTTCCCGATCAGAACCTATTGACTTATGAGGACATTGATCTCTTACCCGGCAACGTACCACCTTATACCCTGAGCGACAGAATAATCAATAGATACGAGGTTAGTCAGGCCCTTGAAACCTCAGATCTCAAAGACATCCTGCACAAACTTGCTGAAACAGCCTCAAAAAGATACATCCACCTTGAAAAAAATCCGGAAAAAACCGAATCCAAGATCAGACTATAATAAATTGCCTTCCTTTTCAAAAAAACAGGACCGACAACAGGAGTTCAACCCATGACTGAAAATCAACCAAGTTCAGCTGATATCGAAGTCCTAGGAAAAGCAAAAATCCCATCTCCTCTACCTTTTGGTCGCTTCATTGATGACAGCCAAACATCAAACATGTATATTTGCCAGGAGATGCTGGATGATGATGCCTCAAGACCCATGTATTACGCCTTTGAAGAAGCTGGTCCCAGAGAACAGATCTTTTTTGACCCCAGTAAGACCAAATGTGCTATAGTCACCTGTGGAGGTCTTTGTCCAGGGATCAATGACGTTATCAGGGCCATAGTTATGGAAGCCTATCACAACTACGGCATCCCGACCATTCTCGGCATTCGTTTCGGGCTTGAGGGCTTCATACCCAAATACGGGCATGAGATCTCAGAATTGACCCATGAGACTGTTTCTGAAATTCATGAATTCGGAGGAACAATCTTAGGCTCTTCCCGAGGACACCAACCACCTGATGAGATAGTGGATGCCCTTGATCGAATGAACGTCAACATCCTCTTTCTGATTGGTGGAGACGGGACCATGAAGGCTGCTTCAGCCATTGCCAAAGAAATAAAGCACCGCAATATGAAGATCTCCATCATTGGTATTCCCAAGACAATTGACAACGATATCTATCTTGTCTCCCGGACCTTTGGATTTGATACAGCTGTGACCAAGGCTACAGAAGCAATCCGATGTGCCCATATTGAATCACTTGGTGCTCCCAATGGAATCGGTATGGTCAAACTAATGGGCAGGGAGTCGGGTTTCATTGCTGCTGAAGCCTCTCTTGCCCTCAAAGATGTCAATTTTGTCCTAATACCTGAAGATCGATTTGAACTGTATGGGAAAAACGGCTTTTTAAATAAATTAAAGCAACGAATCAAAAATCGCGGTCATGCTGTAATTGTAGTTGCTGAAGGGGCTGGTCAGGATATCTGTCGACAGGGACTGAATGGAAACAATGAATTAGCCAGCGACCCATCAGGAAATCCTGTATTGGAGGATATCTGTGATCTTTTAGAGAATAAAATCAAAGAATTCTTTGAGGAGCAACAGATCCCTATCACCCTGAAGTTTATAGATCCTAGCTATATCATCCGTTCTATACCAGCCAACGCCAATGATCGTGTATATTGTGGTTTTTTGGGTCAAAATGCAATGCATGCAGCTATGGCAGGAAAAACAAACATGGTTATCAGCAAACTCCAAGACCGTTTCATTCATCTTCCACTGCATTTAGTAACTGAAAAAAGGCGCAAGCTAAATGTCCACTCCAATTATTGGCGTTCTGTCTTGGAATCAACAGGTCAACCTCTCAAGTTGAGAAATGAGTAGATTGTATTGCCAGGGTTAAGCCTTTTTGCTATCTGTATATTTTATT
>CAYUNZ010000004.1:0-1933 GCA_964446205.1 uncultured Desulfohalobiaceae bacterium
AAATTTTCATTCTTCTTTTCGTGTTTTTTCGTGTGTTTCGTGGGCTAAAATCTTTCCATGTTAATCAGACTTATAAAAATCGGCCAAAGTCCTGGTAAAACCAAGATGGTCCAAATTATTTTTCCCTTTGACAAAGCCATTTCTTTTGGCTCTAAAGTTCCATTGCATGGCCTTTGAATAATTCAAAGGCCGGCCAAGACCTTCATTGTACATAATACTGAGATTATACTGAGCTCTGGCATAACCTTGTTGTGCTGCTTGCAGGAACCATCGACCGGCTTGACTATAATCTTCTCCTACCCCTGCTCCCTTCATATACATCAATCCAAGGTTGTATTGAGCTCTGGGATCCCCTTTTCCAGCGGCCAATCTGTACCACATAGCCGCTCTTTGCGGATCATTTAAGCCCCCCTTACCTTTATGATAGCAAAGCCCCAGATTGAATTGGGCTTTAAAATTGCCATCCTCAGCCAGAGGAGTGAACAAACTAACAGCCTTGGTATAATTGCCTTCCTCAAGGGCTGTAAGCCCTTCTTGGAACCCAGCCCATGACGGGGATGTGGTTATTGATAGACATAACAGACTTGCAATGCTCCATATTGTGAGCATAAACAGATTATTCTTCATTATTCCTACCCCATGAACCTTTCCTATGACATCTGGGCCTTTATATTCAACCGGGATGACTGTTTCCTGAACAATGATTTTGCTGAAAATGGGCTGATAAACTTAACCCTACAGGTCAAAATTGTCTGCAAAACATATATTCCTTCAGACATATTTTGTTTCAACACCCCTTGATAATCAATCATAGCTTAAATATACTCTCAAATAGAGATCACCCTGATAACCTTGCTCGTTTATCTTGCCCTTGTTCGGCAACCGAAGTTGGGTACCATCTCTGTTGATCGGAGGTATTCTGACCTTGAGACGTTTATTCTTACCCTCTTGGGGATAGGCAATTTTTACCTCAGTCCCTTTTGAAGCCTCGGTAGCCGGAATAGTAAGATTAAAAAATAGATCCTTGTCAGTTGAGATCTGCTTACTAGGGGTAATGCTCTTATAAGTAAATTGCTCCAACTTATGAGCCAATCTGTTAATCAAAGACTTCTTTCTGTTTTTTTGCCTGTCCGGTTTTAAGCTCTTTAAGATCTTATTTCCCTCAGATACCCTGGCTTTGAATTTATCATTTTTGAGTGATGTCTCTTGGGATCCGGTTGAACCAAAAAACACAAAACCAGTGAAGAAAACGCCTTTACCTCCAAAAAAAAGATTGTCAAAAAAAGACTTATCAAATCTAACACCGTGTTTTCTGAATTCTCTTTCTAAATCCTGAAAAACCCTACTGGCATTAGGATTATTGAACATATCCTTAAATATATTTTCAAATTGAGCTCCGGAATGCGAGTGTCGAAAAGAGCTATCCTGCTGTGAGTATCGGGAAAAATGCCTTTGATCATACTGTCTTCGTCTAAAGCTATCAATTAGGATCCCATAAGCCTCAGTAATCTCTTTAAACTTTTTTTCAGCAAAATCTCTGTTATCCGGATTCCTGTCAGGGTGATACTGAAAGGCCAAGGATTTATATGCCTTTTTTATTTCCTCAGAAGAGGCCTTTGGAGATACCCCCAATATTGAATAATAGTCTTGACCTTCCATATAACTCCATCATATTAACCATCATCCAGCCCTTTTGAAAGGGCTGGGCAACGAAGCATTAAAGAAGAAGTTGATCGTTTACAGGTAACTATTCAGGAAGGCAGGTAGCAATATTCGTCATTTAAAGGGATTAGCCTCTGAATGCTTACAACTGCTCATGGTCAACAATTCCATAAGTGAGATTCAAAAGAAAGCTTTGTTAACACAAAACACTCTTAGGAGATACAGCTATGAATTCGAACATTCACTCGTATATTTACATCGGGACCAGCGG
>CAYUNZ010000004.1:2033-28300 GCA_964446205.1 uncultured Desulfohalobiaceae bacterium
TCAATAAAAAAACAAAAGGAAAATGTCTCAGCATTATCAGACAAGCTAGGGGTTGTCATTTGGCAGTTCCCAGCTTCACTCCAAAAAGATACGACCAAACTGCAAAATTTTGCCCAGGCCCTCAAGACATGGCCCGAGGTCAGACATAGCCTGGAATTTCGCCATCCTTCCTGGTTCGATAACCAGATCACCGAAATACTATCTGAGTGGAATTTGGCCTTTTGTATCTCAGATGCCGGGGCATGGCCTAGATGGGATGCTGTCACTGCCAATTTTGTCTATATTAGACTCCATGGCTCCCCAGAAACATACATCTCCACTTATTCTAAAGAAACCCTTCAATTATGGGCCTCTTTCATTCAAAATTGGCTTAAAGAAAATAGAATAGTCTACATCTACTTTGACAACACAGACCAAGGGGAAGCCCCAAAAAACGCAAAACAACTCCAAAACTACCTTGTTTAAGACGCTAGTAAAGGACCTGCTAAGTAAAACGGGTATTGATCAGCCCTTTCAATCCCTTGTCAACAGCTAACATCTACAAAATCGACTATAATGCGATCAAAACAATTATCTCCTCTGCTGTCTCCATAATTGCTTTAACTTAGTTGATATTTCTGACCACTCCAATTGGCTGAACCGTCCATTTTGATACATGCTTCTCAACTCTTGCGTCAATGTCTCAAGATCATAGCTCCGGTTCAGCAGACCGCGCTTATAAGCCAGTTTAGTCAAAGATGAAACACTGCTTTGTCCAATATTTTTAATAAATTTTTGTCCCCGCTCTGAAGTAAGTCTTGACAGTATGGCTATTAAGATAGCTTTTCTCATGTCCTGATAGGCCTTGTTTAAAGATCGTACAGAGTCTCATCTTTTGAAGGAGGCAAGAGCTTTTTGGGCCATTTCCTTTTTGATGAGATAAAGATGTCTTCATCTTCTAAAATATCTCCAAGTTCCTCTTCAATCTGATCAGGATCTTCACCAGACTCAAGCCTGCTCATTGCCTCTTCCATTCCAGGACCCATACTAAGTCCGGTTTTATCATACAATTTACGCATAAGTTGAGCTGCCTGACGAGGATCCTCTTCATCCAGACTTTCCCCTTCCTTGGCCATAAGTTGCATAGCCTGTTCCATCTTGCCCTCATCAATATCAGGCAGGCCATCTTCATCCTCTACCTGAAGACCCTTTGATATAGAGAAAAGTGAGACCTGACGCTCAAGTTCTGGTTTACCGCAACGAGGACATGAAGGACATTTACTAGTATCTACCTTTGGTGAAAGAAAATTATAAATGGTATGGCAGTTTGAACAATAGAATTCATATATCGGCATCTCCCACCTCTCTATATTTGACCTGAGAAAATATAGACCATGAAACGTTGTCCATTAACCGTAAAAGGAATAAAAAACAAATATTATTATGAATACAATAGTCATTCAACTTTGGTTTTGCCACATAACTCAACCGAAAACCTACAAAAAGTCAAATTTTGATAAAACCAAAATTGGCATATTATTTTTAATAGCCGGCTGGGATAACAGAGATCTCTGATCGGACATCCTTGATCCCAGAGGCTTGTTTGACCAACTTCATGATTCTGTTCTTTTCGTCTTGAGTCCCGATCAAGCCTCTTAAATAAATCTCACCGATTTCCGGTGTCTCTATATATATGGATGTGATATCAATATCGTTTTTAAGCAACAAGGCCCGAACTTGTCTTTCTTGAGCCATTTTTTCCATTGATTCTAAGGCGTGCAAGCTGCAGCTTTGAATCTCCGGATCATTGGCAACATCATTGATCAGGCTAACTGAGGTCTCAAAACTTATTTTTTCTGTATTTATTATAAGATCATACAGGGACGGATTATTCAGATCCTTTTGAAAGGCAAACCTAAAAAAACCATTCTGTTGACTGTCCCTTTTCTGGATAATCTTTTCAGCTGACTCACTGGACAATCCTTCTTTGTCCATCAACCTCTGGACCCTTGAAGGTATAGAGGCATGAACAAAGACATGCAGGGCACAGCCAAAATCACGAAGCAACATTTGACTGCCATGACCTATAATCACACAGGCATTTTTCTTTGAGACCTCGTAAATAACTGACTCCATAATATTCAGATAGACCTCAGGCTTATTGGTCAGCAGTCTGTCAAAAAAACCTGGTGCCTTTTCATTCAAGCCCTGGATATCTTCCTTAGGAATACCTATATTAAGAGCCTCCTCATGCAGTTTCGAATCATCGAAAAGTTGTAATTGTAGCCGATCAGCAACCGATTTGGCGATATCCAATCCTCCACTCCCGATCATCTGCGAAATTGATATTAAGGTCATGTATCTTCCCTTCCTTTGTTGAGTTATTTGTACAACTACTTTTTATAAATTGTATTCGTAATGAGAATAATGTCAATACACTGTATCTCCTCGTTCACCCAATGTCATCCCAAATTTTATTCCAAGAACTTCTTGACAAAAACTCCCATCAAATAATAAAGATTATTACTAGTTGTTTTGTTCTCACCTTTCCGGCAAGGAAAAGATTTCTTCACAAGCTGAACTCTCTAAAAAAGCCCCCGTAGCTCAGTAGGATAGAGCACGGGATTCCTAATCCCGGTGCCGCGTGTTCGAATCGCGCCGGGGGCATTTAAAGAGTTAATAATCTTATTTTATTTTCTTACTCATAACCCCTTATTTTTTTTATACACCGCTATATCCACCATACAGCAATATATTGCAGGCCTTTTCCTCTAAAGAAAACATGCTTTCTCTGGCCAAGCTGACATTTTATCCAACCCTATCCCCTCTTTTTTATCCATCCCTAGATTTTTTTATTCAATAACTCTATGTATTTACTATATCCCTTGCCTAGATATAACGGCACAAAAATTATTGACTTTTTTACTTTTTTTGGCCCTTTTCGTTTTTTTAGTGGGCTATGAGTCTTTTCAAGCTAACGGTATCGACCCCAAAACAAAATTTCCGTAATATCTAATTGCTAAGGCTTTTCAAATGACTTATTTATAGATAGACTTGAATGCCAGGAATTAGCAACTGTTGGGACTCTTGCCGAAAGCCTAACCAATACAAAACTATGCGATATCAATTTACAAGGTACTTTCATGAAGCCTCTTAAAAGGTTTAAACTTTTATTTTACAGTATATTAATACTCCTTGTCCTTTTAATCAGCTACAAGGCCTATCTCTATATCTTTGAAACCGACTTTTATTCTCTAAATATAAAAAACATCAATAAGATTCAGTCCAAGTTAGAAGATAGCTCAGAGATTAGCTTTGCTGTAATTGGAAACATCAACAACTCAATTGGAATTTTCGACAAAAAGATAGTCAAGAGATTAAATCAAAGTGATATAGACTTTTTGATATCTACTGGGAATGCAGTCTCTGATGGCTCTGAAGACAAGTACAGAGTGCTGCACAAGAGCCTCGAAAAATTGGAAATGCCAGACATTATGGCCTTCGGAGACAATGAACGGACAGATTTTGGCGCTTCTAATTTTTATAAGCATTTTGGTCCATTTTATTTTAGTTTTGCAGTTGACAACACTTATTTCATCTTCCTGGACTCCACAGGCAAAACCTCTTTACTCTTGCAAAAAAAATGGCTGAAGCAGGAATTAAAAACCTCTCAAGATTTCCAGCATCGATTCATTGTGGTCAACAGCCCTCCATTTAGAATAAAGACTGAAAATTACTTTGAACAGAATAATTATATCCAGGACCTTGATTTCCGAAATTTTATACACCAAGTATCCTCTAGATATCAGGTCGATGCCGTCTTTTCCTCTAATTTAGAGATATATGCTGAGAAAGTTATCAATTCTGTCCCTTATTTTATTTCAGGTGGCGGTGGAGGATTGCTGATTAATGAGGAACAACATAGTTATCATTACCTAAAGGTTAAGGTTTCAGAAAATAAGGTCAATATAAACAAGATTGAGATAATGGATGAACCCAACCCGATATTGCGGAAGATCGAAAATCTGTGGCTGTTTATTCATTCCATATTCTATGTAGGCGCTTTGAATTTTCTTTTGATTCTATGTGTTTTGGCTTTGATAGCCATAAAACTGTATGCCAAAATAAGTCATCAACAACTGCTCTTTAGAAATTTTGACAAAGATGAGGAGGAATTCTTAAGCAAAACCTTGCGCATAGCCATGTTCACCAACAATTATCTCCCTTTTATTGGTGGAGTGCCCATCTCTATATACCGTCTTTTAGCAGGCCTTAAATCCTTGGGACAGGAGATAAAGCTATTTGCACCTGCTTACAAAGAGCTCAGCCATAACCCTTTAGAAGAGGATGTCTTTAGGTGTAAAACCATCCTTTATTACAGTAAATTCAACAATCTACCCATACCCAATAAATTTTCGACCAAGATCAAAAAAACCTTTAAGGAATTTAAGCCGGAGATAGTCCATTTACACCACCCTTTCTGGATGGGCAGAAAGGGCTTGCGTCTAGCCAAAAAATACAATCTGCCAGTCATATACACATATCACACCAGATTTGAGAAGTACGCCCATTATGCAATCATCTCCAGCACCATCTTCAGGACTGTGGTAGCCCATTATATGGTCAAGCGCTTTGCCGATAAGTGCGATGGGATAATTGTGCCTACCTATTCTACAGAAGAGTATCTGCGAAATCTAGGTGTAAGCACTTTGGTGGAAACCATACCGACAGGCATAGATACAGGTAAATATGATGACCTTCAAGAGAGTAAACTCAAGGAAACAAGAGAAAAGTACGTCCAGGAAGGAGAAAGGCTTCTGATCTCTGTAAGCCGTTTGACCAAAGAAAAAAATATCTATTTCCTTTTACAGGGTCTACAACAGGTTGCTCTCATATCCTCAACACCTTTTAAATGTTTGATTATTGGCGATGGACCCGAGTTACAGGGACTAAAGGACTATGCCCGGCAAATGGGTATAGACAAACTTCTTTACTTCCTGGGCCAAATCGAACATGAAGCAATACCTGTCTACTATGCGGCCAGCGATATATTTGCTTTCTCCTCAACCTCTGAGACTCAAGGCATGGTTATCCTGGAGGCCATGGCTGGTGGTACCCCGTCTGTTGCCGTCAGATCAAGCGGTATAGCCGATGCAATACAAAACAATTACAATGGATTTAAAACCAGTGAGGATATTTTTGAATGGTCTAAAACTGTCTCCTATTTGATAGATAATAACCAGGCCCTTGAAAGGATGTCGAAAAATGCCAAAAACTATGCCCAGATGTTTTCTCTGGAAAAAACGGCTAAAAAGGTCCTGGAGTTTTATTCCAGGGTCCTGGCTACCAAAAGAAAGACTTGATTCTGAGGCACAAGTTTAGTGGTCTGAAATTTTGCAATCCTCTGCACTTGTCCCTTTTATAGTACAACTTTAGTTGAAGTTTATTTTTTTATAATTTATTTTAAGGTTTCTGTTTTTTGCTGCGCATCTATAATCACCCAACTCTTTTTCCAGATAACCGACAACCAATAACATCTCTTAAGCAAAAAGGATCTCCATGGACCAAATCAGTTCACACCTCCCTTCGGATGTCCAAAAAATCAATGTTCAAGGCAAAGATGTCTATCTTTTGGGAACCGCTCATGTCTCTCAAAAGAGTGTCCAGGATGTTCGAACCGTCATTGAAACGCTTCGTCCTGAGACTGTGGCTATAGAGCTCTGTCCCTCCAGGTACCAAGCCCTTATGAACCAGGACGCCTGGAAAAAAATGAACATCTTTAAAGTCATCAGGGAACGTAAGGCCCTGTTTCTCTTAATCCAGCTTATAATGACCGCGTTCTACAGAAAAATAGGTGAAAAACTAGGTGTCCAACCCGGGGCGGAGATGATTGAAGGTATCAATCAAGCCAAGGAATATGGAGCAGAGGTCGTCTTAGCCGACAGAGAGGTCAATATAACCCTGCAGCGAGTTTGGGGTTATCTATCTTGGTGGCAAAAAATGAAAATGATCTTACAGCTCATTGCCACCCTTTTTGCTCGGGAATCCATTGAAGAAGAAGATATCGAAGATCTAAAGAACAAGGATCAATTGGAAGTAGTCATGGAAACAGTGGCTCAGAGATTTCCAGAAGTAAAAAAACGCCTAATTGATGAACGTGATGTCTACTTAGCCCAGAAAATAAGAGAAGCCCCTGGTAGTTCAATAGTCGCCATCATTGGTGCCGGTCATGTCTCCGGCATTGTAGAGCATATAAAAAGGGAAAACGATCTAGCCCCATATCTAACCACCCCTAAGCGTTCCAAACTGCTTCTTTTATTGAAATGGTTCATCCCTTTGATCATAATCGGACTGATTATTTTTGGTTTTTTTCAAGGTGGTGCTGAACATTCACTAGAATCAATATCCATCTGGGTCCTGGTCAACGGGGTTTTCTCTGCCCTTGGAGTCAGTCTGGCCTTGGCTCATCCCTTGACCATTATCTCCGCTTTTGTTGCAGCTCCTTTGACCAGTCTAAATCCGACCATAGCCGCAGGATGGGTCACAGGTATAGTCCAGGCCTGGATCAAAAAACCTACTGTTGCAGACCTTGAGGAGCTACCCAAAGCAGTTATGTCCTTTAAAGGATTTTGGAAAAATCCTCTTTGTAGGATCCTGTTGGTTGTCGTTCTGGCCAATATCGGCAGTTCCTTAGGAACATTTGTGGCCGGCAGCTGGATAGCCTCCCGCTTCTTTTAAGTCCATGTCTTGACAAGCCCTCAACACGATCTATTTTATAAGGTGTTTCAAAGAGTGACTCTAGTAACAAGTATTGTCTCCAGACCTTGTTTCATTGAAACGTGTTACCAAATCTATCTTTAAACACATTATAGGAGGAATATACATATGACAACAACCGAGAATATGGACTTTCAGGCAGAGACACAAAAATTGCTGAATATTATTATTCACTCTATTTACACCAACAAGGAGATATTCCTTAGAGAATTGATCTCCAATGCCTCTGATGCCTTGGACAAGGTCCGGTTTGAAATCAATCGGGGTACTGAGGTTATTGAACCAGAAAGTAATCTGGAGATACGGATTTCTACTGATAATGAGAATCAGAAAATCTCTGTTCTCGACACAGGCATCGGCATGAGCAAGGATGACATTATTGCCAATTTGGGAACCATTGCTCAATCAGGTACAGAAGAATTTTTGAAACAGGTCTCTGAGAAAGATGCCAACCCGGACAATATTATCGGCCGCTTTGGAGTTGGCTTTTATTCAGTCTTTATGGTGGCCGAAGAAGTGAACATAGTTTCCCAATCAGCCTATCCGGGCACAAAACCTGTTACTTGGACTTCTGACGGTATGGGAGGATACCAGATTGCGGAAATCGATGAACAGCAACCCCGAGGGACCCGAATAGACATCTCCTTGCACAAAGATTGTCAGGAATACGCTGATAAAGAACGGCTCAAATCAATAGTGCAAAGACATTCCAACTTTGTTTCCTTCCCTATCTATATCGACGATGAACAGGTCAACACTATTCCTGCTTTATGGAAAGAGTCCAAATTTAACCTAACCCAAGAACAGTACAATGAATTTTACAAGTTCTTGACCTATGAGACCAACGACCCCTTGGAGACTGTGCATATTGCAGTTGATGCCCCAGTTCAATTCAACAGCCTATTGTTTATACCCCCACACAGCACTGCCCAGTTTGAGACCTATATAAATGATTATGGTCTTGATCTGTATGTTAATCGAGTTCTTATCCAAAGGAAAAACCAAGACCTCTTACCTCAGTACCTGGGATTTGTTCAAGGTGTAGTTGACACCGAGGACTTGCCTCTAAATCTTTCCAGGGAAGCCATTCAGGAAAACACCTTGATCAAAAAGATCAATACAACCATAACCAAACAGATCCTGTCCCGTCTTGAGCAGGTCGCTGAAAAGGACCCGGAAAGATATAAGACCTTCTGGACCGAACATAGCAAGGTCTTTAAGCTTGGTTATACTGATTTTGGAAATAAAGAAAAATTCACGGAGCTCCTCCGCTTTAATTCATCTTATAACCAATCAGCCGAGGAACTAACCTCGTTAAATGAATACACACAGAGAATGAAATCCGGACAAAAGGAGATCTATTTTCTGTCCGGTCCGAGCAGGGAGAATATTCTCAGCAATCCCCATCTGGAGATGTTTACCTCCAAAGGGCTTGAGGTCTTGTTCTTATACGAACCTATTGATGAGTTCATTCTCCAATCAATAGGCACATATAAAGATTATAGCCTAACCTCTGTAGAACATGTCGATCCGGATAATTTGAAAGACTTTGTTACCAAAGAGGGACAAAAGGAAGAGTTGAGTCAAGAGGAAGGTCAGGATTTTGACAATCTGTTGAAAAAGATGAAAGACATATTGGGGGATCAAGTCACAGAAGTCCGTTCATCACAGAGATTGAACTCAAGCCCGGCTTGTCTGGTCAATCCAGAAGATGGCATGACCTCTCAGATGAAAAAGATCCTCCATGTTATGCAAAAAGACACATCAATACCAAAGCAGATTTTGGAAATCAATCCAAATCACTCTTTGACTAGAAACTTGATAAAAACCTATAAAAACAACCCTGAAGATGATTTTATAACCAATACCACCAATCAACTCTTTGAAACTTCACTTCTGCAAGCAGGTTACTTAAATGACCCTCAGCGCCTCATCCAACGAAACTTCAACCTCTTGGAAAACGCCAGTACCTGGTATACAGAACTGAATCAACTTTGATCAATACTTTTGAGATCAAAAAAAGGGTGAGGACTTATATTTATATACCAATGTCCTCACCTTCTATAATAAAGCTTCAAAGTGTCCTCCTATATACAAATACGTGAACCTGGAGCCGAAAGATAAAGAAATAAAAATCTTCTGTGTTTTTAAATCTTCGGTAAACGTTCAACTGACAACAATAAACTCTCTTGCTCTTCACTCACAGACCAGACCTTATCAATCTGCTTGTTTACGAATAAATGAAGGTATCTCAAAATCATCATCCTCTTCAAAATAAAACTCTTCATCCTCTGAGGTCTTTGATGAGGATATCGATCCTTTATACTTAAAATTGTCCTTTTTCACTTCCCCATTAACATTTTCTTTCTGTTTATTCCTAACATAGGCAGGGATCTTCCTGTTTATCTGTTCCTGTTCAGGATCCTCATTCTTGCGATAGGGCCTTTTCTGATTGTCCATTCTCTTGCGCTTCCACTTATTTTGGATTTGCGAAGTCTCTGTCCGGACAATTTCCATTTCTTCGTTCTCAAGGTTTTTCTCGATACCGGTGGCAATAACTGTAATCCTCATCTCATCACCGGCTTCTTCATCAAAGACCGTACCAAAGTAGATATCAGCCTCCTTATGGGCTGACTCAGATATAGTGCTGGCGGCCTCATTTACTTCCTCCACAGTCAAATCCCAGCCAGAGGAGATATTCATCAAGACCCCTTGAGCGCCCTCTATGGAAACATCCTCCAAAAGGGGACTGGTTATCGCCTTTGTTGCCGCCTCCCGAGCCCGACCTTCACCTTGAGCAATCCCGGTACCCATAAGAGCCAGGCCCATATCAGCCATGACAGCCTTGACATCAGCAAAATCCAGATTGATTAGCCCAGGAACCATAATCAAATCTGAGATCCCTTTGACAGCATAAAACAAGACCTCATCCGCCTTTTTCAGCATCTCCAAAAAAGTCGCCTTTTTAGTGGCAAGTGACAGCAGTCTGTCATTGGGTATGGTGATAATACTGTCAACCACATTCTTGAGATTCTTTATACCTCGATCAGCTTGTTCTCTCCTTTTGCGGCCCTCAAAATAAAATGGCTTGGTGACAACAGCGACAGTCAGGGCCCCTATCTCTTTAGCCATTTCAGCAATAACAGGGCTAGCCCCTGTACCGGTCCCACCACCCATACCGGCGGTAATAAAGACCATGTCACATTCCCCCAGAACGTCCTTTATGGACTCCACACTCTCTTGGGCCGCCTCTCGACCTTTTTCAGCACTAGCTCCGGCTCCTAGTCCATTGGTCAATTTCTCTCCAAGCTGAATCTTGAACTCGGCCTGTGAGTTCTTTAAGGCTTGGACATCTGTATTGGCCGTAATAAAAGATACCCCTTTCATCGATGAATTGATCATGTTGTTGACAGCATTACCACCACCTCCCCCAACACCAACAACTTTGATCCTAGCGTTGCCTTCAGGTTCAATTTCCAAGTATTGCATATAGTTACCTCCTTGAAGCCAATTTATTTCACCTCTGAAAACCAACCACGCATAATGGAAACGAGTCGATTAAACATATTTTTCTTGCTAAAAGGTGAAAAATTGTCCTTTTTTCTATTTTGAGCTGCATACATCAGCAAACCAACTGCTGTTGAATACTTGGGATCCATGACTACATCCTTGAGCCCACCTACTCTATCCGGATAACCGACACGTGTCGGCAGATCCAAGATCTGCTCACTCAATTCCTCAATCCCTTGAATAAGAGAGGTTCCCCCTGTCAAAACCACTCCGGCTCCTACCATCTCTTTAAATCCGGACTCGAGCAATTCCTGATCCACCAACCCCAAAATCTCCTCCAGTCTGGGTTCACAAATCTCGGCCAAAACTCTCCTTGACAAACGTCGTGAAGGCCGACCCCCAACACTCTCAACATCTATTGAATCATTATTTTCTGTCATATCAGCAACTGCGCAACTAAACCTCTCTTTGATCTTTTCGGCACATTTCATAGGGGTCCTCAGACCAAAGGCTATATCACTGGTCAAATTCTCGCCTCCAAGAGGTATGACTGAAACATACTTGACCGCCTCGTGAGTAAAGACCGAGATATCAGTAGTACCCCCTCCAATATCAACTAAGGCCACTCCAATATCCAATTCCTCCTCAGTCAAGACCGATTCCGCTGAAGCCAAGGATTCAAGAACAATATTAGAGACATCCAATTCAGCCCGGTGACAAGAACGGATAATATTTTGGGCATTAGATACCCCTGCTGTTACAATATGGACATGGACCTCCAATCTAACCCCGGCCATTCCAATTGGATCTTCAATACCGCGCTGATCATCTACAATATATTCCTGAGGAATAACGTGAATAACCTCCCGATCTTGGGGGATATTGACGGTCTTGGCCGCATCAATGACCCGTTTGACATCCTTTCCGGTCACCTCCCCACCCTTAATTGCAATAACCCCATGGCTGTTCAGGCCAACAATATGACTGCCAGCTATACCGGCGCAAACATCACGAATAGTACATCCAGCCATAAGTTCAGCCTCTTCCAGAGCCTTGCGAATTGATTGGACAGTCTGCTCAATGTTAACGACCACACCTTGACGTAATCCAGTCGAAGGGCTCATCCCAATCCCTACCACATCAACCCTGCCAGAATTGATTTCCCCGACTACGGTACAGATTTTTGTGGTCCCTACATCCAATCCCACCAAAAGATCTGGTTTGGTTGCCATAAAAAACTCCTGTTAAAAGACTTGCCTTGAAGCGCTCAAACTAACTCGTATGATGTGAAGAATGTTGACCGTGAACTATCTAACCCATCCCATCTGGTCATAAACCATAATCCTAGAGACCCCTTTCAACTCATCCCTTTTAAAGAGGTCATGCCACATCTCCCGAAGACAACCCCAGTTATCCGCTATATTTTGGAGATGAATTACTACTTTAATTCCCCAATCTTGAACAAAAAATTCAAGAAACTCACGGTCAACAAAACGGATCCAGGCCAGATCTTTCAAGTCGAGTATAGATTTATCCTTGGCCATTCGGGCCAAAATGGTATGCAAAATCTTTTGTTGCCGAACATTGCCGTCCCACTTCAAAAAGGGGAGCAAGATAAACCTTTCTGCGGTTACCGGAAAAATACATTGACCTTGCCTGTCTGCATAGTAGATAGAGCCATTTTCTTTGACCCAAAAAAAGGGCACTTTTTCCTTTACAGAGATAAGCAATTTTTGGGGCAAGATGCGACGAACAAGGACCTTTTTAATCCAGGGATGCCTAATCAGTCGATGTTCTACCCTAGCAATGGAGACACCCAGAGTGTTCTGACCCAATTTTAGTCTCGCAGTCCGTAGGATCTCCTGTCGAGTTAAGAGACTATTACCTTGAACAGTAAGGGTTTCTAGACAAAAAAAGGACCAGTTGGTCAAGAACCTATAACTGCTGATCAAACTGGCACTAATGACCCAACAAAGACACAGCCCGACAATTAACCAAAGAACTCTGATAAAAATAGGACCAATAAAAACCTTAATCCCTTTTCTCGACCTATCTTGGCCATATGGATATCTACTAGTCACGTTAACAATTTTTAGTCATTTAAACATGAAAGAATGTTTACCGTATTTGGATGACTATAAATCTCTATTCTCTTTTCTTCGGTCAACAGTCCACGGTAAACGGTCAACATCTTCTGTGCTTGGTTTTATCCGCCAGGGCATGAGGTTTAATGCTATAATTTAGTAGCACCCAAGACACAAACTTCTTTCTCCAACTCAACTCCAAATCTGGATTTGACTCTTTCACAGGCCAAATCTATCAGCTCAAAGGCCTGTACAGACCGACCTTGACCCAAATTTATCAAAAAATTGGCATGCCTTTCTGAAAAAGCCATCCCCCCCATAGTGAATCCCCGGAAACCGGTTTGTTCTAAAAGATATCCGGCTGAGCAATCCTTATCCGGATTCTTAAACACACAACCACAGGTCCTGGATAAAATCGGTTGGGAAGACTTCTTTTTTAAATACAAATCTTGCATCCTGTTTTTGATATCCTCTGAGCGCTCCGGGACCAATGCCAATTCCACCCTGGCAGCCTGCCAAAATTTTTGCCAATTCTCTATTTCCGGTGAAAAATAACGATATTCAATCCCAACATCAGATCTATCTTTCCAGAACAAACCATCCTCCGGGGTCCAGAACTGGATGCGTTTTATTCTAGTTCCGATCTCATAGCCATAGGACCCGGCATTCATGGCCACAGCACCTCCTAAGGTGCCAGGGATCCCGACCAGTCCCTCCAGACCACTTAGTCCATAAGACTGCAACCATCTCATGAGCCGAGATAGACGCAGCCCGCATTCGACCTGAACCGTAACCAGATCTTTGTTTTCAAAAATCTCAGGCTGAGTTTGACCTTGAGCCAAGCAAACCAATACAACCGGAATCTGGCCGGATTCTACCAACAGATTACTACCTTGACCCAGGGCATAAGGTCTACCTCCTTCCTTTTCCAAGACCCGTGATAGTAGCTCCCAATCCCTTGGTTCCTCAATCAAGACCTCGGCCAGACCTGTCCCGCCAAGGCCAAGTGTGGTTCGTTCACTCAGTTTTGGTCCCCAAACAATACGCATCTTATCTATCGGCTAAAAAAGATTCTCCAACCTGCCATACATTGCCCGCCCCAAGAGTCAAAACAATATCCCCGGAACGGGTATGCCCATTAAGAAACTCCAGGCAACTCTCTTTATCTGAACAATAGAAAACATGGTCATGACCTACTTGACGAAGTCCCTGAGCCAGAGTCAGTCCGTTGATCCCTGGTATTGGATCCTCAGCAGCCGGATAGATCTCTGTTACCATCAAAAGATCAGAATCAGTAAAGGCCTTGCAAAATTCGCCGAAAAGGGCCTTGGTCCTGGAAAATCTATGAGCCTGGAATAAAACAACCAAACGCCGGTCAGGATAAAGTTGTCTCATAGTCTTTAAGGTTGCCCGTATCTCGGTTGGATGATGACCATAATCATCAAATATAACTATACCCTCTTTCTGGCCTTTTCTTTCCAGACGTCGACCAACACCACCAAAACATTCAAACCCATGTATTATATCTTCTTTCTTTATTTCCGCCTGTATACAGACCCCAATAGCTGCTAGGGCATTGAGGAGATTGTGTTCCCCAGGAAGCGACAATTCGATTTCTGCCCACGGTTGATCCTGCCAGGTTACCATGACCTTGTGCTCTGTTCCAAGCTTGTTTATCTGTCCGCAGATATCGTTTCCAGAATCAAGACCATAGGTTATCACCTGTCGTTTTATTTTTGGCAGCAGTTTTCTAATAACCGGATCATCACCACAGACCACATTGACCCCGTAAAACGGGACTTGATTCATAAAGCCGAGAAAGGCCTCTTCAATAGAGGCCATGTTTTGATAAAAATCTAGATGATCCGCATCAATATTGGTGACTACATTCATTATTGGTGACAGACAAAGGAAGGAACCATCGGATTCATCAGCTTCAGCAATAAGGTATTCCCCCTGTCCCATAAGGGCATTGCTCCCATATTGATTCAGCCGACCGCCAATGATAACCGTGGGGTCAAAACCTGATTCCTTGAAGATAGTCCCCAAAAGTGAAGTTGTGGTTGTCTTCCCATGTGTCCCGGCAACTGCGATCCCAGTCTTGAGGCGCATAAGCTCAGCCAACATCTCTGCCCTTGGAATCACCGGAATACCACGACCCTTAGCAACCAATACTTCCGGATTATCTTCCGTTACTGCTGTGGATCTGACCAGGACCTCGGCCTGTCCCAAGTTTTCAGGATCATGCTGACTGTATATTAAAGCCCCCATAGACTTAAGGTGACGGACAGCTTCATTATCACTAAGATCAGACCCGCTGACCTCATAACCCAAATTGAGTAAGACTTCGGCTATCCCACTCATTCCTGACCCACCAATCCCAACCATATGTATTTTAATGATTTTTTTCATATATACTTAAAAAAGCCACAATTTGTATTTCTTTATCAAAATTTATATACAATCGCTTGACCAACTTAATCATATCCTTCAAGATCTCATGCCTTCCAATTCATCAACAATCTTCTTAGCGGCCCAGGGATTGCCCATATTGTATGCTCTGACCGCCATCTCTTGAAGTTTGCCTGGTATGGACATTAGATCAATTATAACTTGAGCCAAATCAATGCCTTCGATGTGTTTCTGCTCGACAACCACGGCAGCACCAGCTGTCTCCATTAACCGGGCATTTCTGAGTTGATGCTCATTAACAGCATAAGGAAAAGGGATCAGCAAACTTGGTTTTCCGACAACAGCCAATTCATTCAATGTTGAAGCACCAGCTCTGCAGACAACAAGATCAGCCCACTCATAAGCAGAGGCCATATCATCTATAAAGTCTGTTACTTGTCTTGGATCACAATTCAGTCGCTGATACTCAGCTTTGACCCGATCAAAGTCCAACCAACCAGCCTGATGCCAGATAAAGATATCTTGTTTTCGAAATGAAGTCAGAACCCGAAGAACGGCATCATTTATACCTCGAGCCCCTTGGCTACCTCCAAGGACTAGGACATGGCCTTGATTCCTTTTTTCTTTTCCCTGAAGCCTTTGCCGCAAACAAATCAAGTCTTTCCTGACCGGATTACCAGTGATTATAGTTTTTCCCTCTTGAAAATAATCAGCAGTCTGGGGGAAGGAAACAAATACCTTGTTGACCCTTTTACCCAAGATCTTATTGGTGAGACCTGGCTGAGCATTTTGTTCATGAACAGCTGCAGGTCTATTTTTCATGGTAGCCAAAAAAACAGGCATAAAAGCGGCATAACTCCCAAAGCCAAATACAATCTCAGGTTCAAAATCCCGGAAAACCTGACGGCACTTCCAGAAACTACGTATCATCCACCAAAAAGAACTGACAGAGCTTAATCCCTTGCCCAGCACCCCGCGAGCCGGTAAAGACACAAATGGCAATCCAGCCTTGTCAGCCAATCTCTTTTCCGGACCCTTGTCACCACCAACAAATAGGATCTCAATCTGTGGATTCCTTGACCGCAACTCATCAGCCACCGCCAGAGCAGGAAAGATATGCCCGCCGGTTCCCCCGGCACTCATAACAACTCGATCCAAGGTCAAGATGTCCCTCTCTTATAACCTGTAATACCCAGTATAAGCCCGACCGATAAAGAAGATCCGACCAGACTTGAACCACCATAACTCAAAAAAGGCAGAGCCAAGCCCTTGGGAGGTATAGCCCCTAAAACCACGGCTGTATGAAGAAAAAAACCAGTAACAAGGACCATGGTCAAACCAAAGCCGGCTAGTTGCCTCTGAATATCTTTACTACTGACTAAAAAGGCAAACATACGAAACAAAATATAGCCAAAACAGAGAAAAATAATAGATATACCAACAAAGCCGAGTTCTTCACCCAAAACAGCCATAATAAAATCCGTATGGGCCTCAGGCAGAAAGAATAATTTTTGCTGCCCCTCTCCTAATCCTTTACCCCACAGACCTCCCATGGCTAAAGCATAAAGGGACTGAACAATCTGATAACCTGAATCACTGGCATGTTGAAATGGGTTTATTGAAGCAAGAAAACGCTCCCAACGGTATGGGCAGCTAATGATCAATACAGCTCCGGCTAATGAAGAAAATAAGAACATGGTCAACAGATAGATAAGGCGAACCCCACCGACTAAGGACATAAGAAAAAATAATATCATCAAAAAAACAGCCCCTCCAAAATCCGGCTGCAAAATCAAAAGACCGACCAGAAGACAAGTGATCAAAGCAGGTGGCAAAAAACCTATATAAAAGGACTTGATTTTGTCTTGTTTTTGACTGAAGAAATAGGCCAAATAAAGGACCAAGGCCACCTTAACCAACTCCAAAGGTTGAAATGAATAAGGACCAACCCGGAGCCACCTCTGGGCACCTCCAGCCTCATACCCCCATGGACTTAAAGTCAAAGCCAATAGTATAATCGTTAGACCCAGCCAGATATATACAGTCTTAAAAACAAAACCAATAGATATCTGACTAGCACCAAAAATGATTACCAAACTCAAGACAAGGAATAAGGCCTGTCTCCTGAAAAAATGATAGGGATCTCCAAAGAGTTGCTCAGCCTTAATACCACTGGCACTCAAAACCATTGTCAGTCCAATCCCCATCAATATAGCTACAGCAGCAAAGAAAAAAGAATTTAAGGGTATACTTTGCTTTGGACCTCTAGTTACAGAGGGACCCATCCGTCACTTTCTCCTTTTGGCTCAATCCTAAATCACCAAATAAATCAAGCATGAGTAAGGCTTTCTACTACCCTTTGAAAGGCAAGCCCCCGTTCCTTATAATTTTTAAACAGATCAAAACTTGAAGTCCCTGGGGACAAAAGGATCACATCCCCAGATTTAGCCTGGGAATAAATAGTATAAGTCGCCTGCTCAAGTGTCGGTAGCCAGAAGACAGAGACATAATCCTGCCAAGCCTCAGTGAACATCTGCCTGTTTTCACCAAACAAGACAACTACTCTGACCTTTTGCTGTAACAAATCAGCCAATTCCCCAGGATCTCCCCCTTTATATCGACCTCCGGCCAACAGGCAGATTGGACGCTCAAAGCTTTTTAATGCCGCTTTCAAGGCATCTAGTGTTGTCGCTTTAGAGTCATCAACAAAAAGGAGGCCCTTCATATCCATAACAGTTTGTAAGCGGTGTGGTCTGGCCTGATAACTCTCAAGCGCCGGAAGGATCTTTCCTTCTTCAAGCCCAAAATATTGGCAAGCAGTCAAAGCAGTCTCAATATTTAAACTATTATGCGGACCCTTAAGGGCTGGACACTGAAAAGACCTGGGTTGATCGACTATAATCACCCTGGACCTTATGGCCTTTGTATCAATGGTTGACAAAAGTTGTTCCGGCAAAATGGCCCAATCCTCTTCTTGTTGATTCTGAAAGATCTTTAACTTGGCCTGAAGATAGTCTTGCAAATCCCTATGGTAATCAAGGTGGTTGGGAGCAAAATTGAGAAAAACAGATACATTGGGTCGAAAAGTAAATGTATGCTGAAGCTGAAAACTGCTGACTTCTAGGACAAGCAGATCAACCTTTCTATCGGAAAGTACAAAATCAGAGAGTGGGGTACCGATGTTTCCACCCAAAAAAGTGTCAAAACCGCAATGTCTTAACAGGTGATCAACCAGACTTGCTGTGGTTGTCTTACCGTTAGTTCCGGTAACAGCGATTATTGGTTCGGTAACAAACCAAGAGGCCATTTCCAACTCAGAGACAACAGGGATATTCTCAGGCATTAACTGGGACAATGATCGTTTGGTCACTCCGGGGCTCAAAACAATCATGTCAGCCCCATCGAATTGCTCAGACAGGTGCTGTCCTGAGAAGAACTCCGCACCCATTACAGCCAGAGAATTACATTTATCCTGAGTTAAGCTGGCCGGATCCTCTTCTAATACCCTGACCCTAGCCTGCAATTTACAGCCCAGTCTGGCTGCGGCCATTCCAGACTGGCCGGCGCCAACGACCACAATTAATCGATCAACAAGATTTTTGCTTTCCGACCACAAGGCTACTTGTTCCTGATCAGGGCCTGTTATGTTATCCATATTTCCCCTAGCGATTCAGACATAATATAGTCACGGTTCACCTTCTTTGTTCTTCGGTCAACGGTCAACGGTCCACGGTCAACATTCCTTACGGTTCACCTTCCTCCCATGTTAGCGCAACTTGAGTGTACTCAAGGCCAACATAGCTAATAGGATCGAAAGTATCCAAAATCTTACAATGATCTTTGATTCCGGAATACCGCTTAACTCAAAATGGTGATGCAAAGGGGCCATCCGAAAAAATCTTTTACCTCCGCTTATCTTGAAATATCCCACTTGAATGATGACCGATATAGTCTCAATAACAAACAAACCACCAACAATCATCAAGACCAGTTCCTGTTTGCTCAAGATAGCAATAAATCCCAATGAACCACCAAGACTCAAGCTTCCAACATCGCCCATAAATACTTGAGCCGGATAGGAGTTATACCATAGAAACCCCAGTCCCGCTCCGATCAAGGCCCCGCAAAATATGGTCACTTCGCCAACTCCCGGGACATAAGCAACCTGCAGATATTCTGCCAGTTCAACATGACCGGCTATATAAATAAACAAAGCCAAGCAACCACCAACCACAATTGTCGGTCCAATAGCCAAACCATCCAGTCCATCAGTCAGATTAACAGCATTTGAGGACCCAACAACAATGATCAAGGCAAACAACAGATAAAACCAAGACAGATCTGGATGCAGCCACTTTAGAAACGGTACATATAATTTACTGGAGTAGCCCGGCAGACAGATCAAGACTGCTACGGCAATACTGGCGACAACCAACTGGGCCAGAAGTTTTTTAGTCACCGTCAAGCCCTTATTGCTGGATCTAGCTATTTTGAAATAGTCATCAATAAATCCGATCAAACCTGAGAAAAAGAAGACAAAGACAGTCAACCAAAGATAATAATTGGTCAAATCACCCCAAAGGACAACACTAATCAAGACACTGCCGCCAATTAAGAGCCCACCCATTGTTGGTGTACCCTGTTTATTTATGTGATTTTTGACATCATTATGGATGTGTTGCCCATATCTCAGCCTTTCCAAATATGAGATAAATCTGGGTCCAAAGAGAATACTGATGATTAAGGCTGTCAACAAAGCATATATAGATCTAAAGGTAATATAACGAAAGACATTAAAGAGAGTGATCTGATCGCTAAGAGGAACCAGAAGGTGATAGATCATTGATTAAGCTCCTTGATCAAGGCTTGGACATACTCCTCAAGGGCACACCCCCTGGAACCCTTAAACAAAATTATACCACTCTCAAGACCTAAAGTCCGCCAGATATAAATAAAATGCTCAATATCCATAATCTCAAAAAAGGTTTGATCAACCTGATTGCTGCCAAATCCCTCGGCTACTTCCTTAAAATACTCTCCTTGATAAAGGACCCGGATATCTTTAAACTCGGCTAAAGACCTACCTAATTGATAATGAAGCTCAGGGGCTAAATGACCTAGCTCCTTCATATCCCCCAATATAACTACAAAAGATCCTTGATCAGACATCCGGGCCAGCTTGGACAAAGCCGCTTGCATTGAGATTGGATTGGCATTGTAACAGTCATCAATAAGGACAAATGCTCCGATCTCTTGTATATGGAATCTATGATCAGGGATAGTCAAGGAATCAAGCCCATAGTGGTCTTTTGTGAATTCAATCCCCAATCCCCTTAATGTAGCCGCAACAGCCAGGAGATTTTCCAACATTCCAGGCCAGGGGAGGCTAAATGATGTCTTATGCTCTTTAGACCAAAGGGTATAGGAATAAGAAGAGTCCAAAGAGGAGGACCGATTATGCTCAAGGCCAAAATATCCGGCTTGCTCCTGCTGATACGAAAAGGTCTGCCATTTGAGATCAGCCCTTATAGGGACAAACTCCCTTAAGACCGGATAATCAAGGCTCATAACCGCAACCCCGTTCAAAGCAATATAGTCAAACAAGACAGACTTTTCTTTGGCCACTCCCCTTTCACTTCCCAGACCCTGGAGATGGGCAGGACCAACATTAACGATAACCCCGGCATCAGGGCAGGCAATCCGGCCAAGACCATCCATTTCTGCTATTTCACTCACGCCAAGTTCAAGAATCCAGAAGTCTTCCTGACCAGTCATAGACAAAATTGATAGTGACAGCCCCAGCTGATTATTCCAATTCTTGTAACTTTTGCCTACATGGGCCATAAATACATGTTCCAAGAATGCTGCCATCATCTCCTTTACCGTGGTCTTTCCTGCTGTCCCGGTTACTCCAATTACCTGCCCGGAAAACCTTTTTCTAAATGCAGAAGCCAAGTCGGCCAGGGCTTTACGACTGCTATCAACCTGAAGTACAGGGACCTTTCCGAAAAAATTGGACACAGACCGCTCAACAAGCAAAGCTGCCGCCCCACATTGCAAGGCCTGAGCAACAAAATCATGACCATCGAAATTTTGACCGCTTAGGCAGACAAAAAGGTCTCCAGGCTGCACTAACCTGCTGTCTGTACAGACCCTATAGATAGACAAATCCTCATGGTCATCAAAAACACCTGTTGCTGAAACTGCTTGATAGATATCTGAGAGCTTCATTCGCATTATGATTGCCAATTAAGAATGTTTAAACAGAATCAAGCTCCAAAAAGCTTTGAACTACCCTGGAGTCGGAAAACGGTTTACGTTCACCCCTTATTTCTTGGTATGTCTCATGGCCTTTACCAGCAATAAGTAAGATATCTTCCTTTGAAATCACCTCCAAAGCCATCTCTATAGCCTTATAACGATCTACCTCCTGCATAACCTCAAGGGCACCACCTTGTAGACCAGGCAAGACCTCCTGCATAATTTGAACAGGATCTTCATGACGTGGATTGTCCGAAGTCAAGATAGCTATATCGGCATAACTGGCCACAGATTGACCCATGAGTGGTCTTTTATCCCGATCTCGATCCCCACCACAGCCAAAAACAACAACAAGCTTGTTACTCTTCAATTTTATCAAAGCAGAAAGTACACTCTTTAAGGCCTCCGGAGTATGGGCATAATCAATAAAGACTGTATAACCTTTTTTATTAACCACCCTCTCCAACCTGCCAGGGACACCATCAAAAGAAGACAGATAACTAAAATCAGCAGGATTGATGCCCATCTTAAGACCAATGGCCTGGGTGGCCAAAAGGTTTAAGGCATTGTGTTCCCCGATAAGTCCTGTCTCAAGCTGCCATGTTTGTCCATTATAGGTCATGGCCAATTTTAGCCCCAGCTTTGAAGAAGATCTGATTGTCCCTTGTAAACATGGCCAAGTCTTTTGTTGGTGGCAGTCAAGCCCAAATCCAAATCCACTGTTCAAATCAGTCAACAGCCTTTGTCCATAAGGATCATCCAAATTGACCACAGCTGAACCTGGTCTTGTCAATGGAGAAGAAAAGAGACGAGACTTGGCTCTAAAATAGGATTCCATATCTTGATGGTAGTCAAGGTGTTCCTGACTCAAGTTGGTGAATATAACCCAATCAAAGCTAAGCCCGGCCACCCTTTTCTGTGATAAGGCATGTGAGGATACCTCCATACAAATTACATCGACCTTACACTCTCCCATTTCAGCCAGCATCTTATGTAAAGTCAGACAATCCGGGGTAGTCAATTTAGCCTCTTGTTGGAATCCAGGCCAACGATAAGAGACAGTGCCAATCACGCCAACCGAATATCCAAGGGCTTGCAGTAAATTTTCCAGCAAATAGGCAACAGTAGTCTTGCCGTTTGTACCGGTAATCCCTATCAACCGGTATTTATAAGCATCTGTTTTGTAAAAGGTTCGAGCCAATTCACCCAAGGCCTCCCTAGGGTCCGGATGGATAACAAATTTATCCTCTAATCCTTTAGTCGTATTTAAAATGTTGTCAGTCACAATATATTTAGCCCCTCTCTCAAGGGCATGACCTATAAATTCAACTCCTTTGACCCGAGTCCCTGGCAAGGGCAAAAAGACATCCCCAGGCTGGACCTGGTTAGAGTGTATTTTTACAGGTCGGCCTTGGCCAACCTCCTTGATCAATTCATCCCATTTCATATTCATTTGGACTACATCCTGGTCAAAGTAAGCTTTCAGCTCATATGTCAGACTTGTCGTCTAACCATAAAACCCATTTATTGTCCTTGACCTTGGCCCATGGTTGTCCTGGATCAGGAGATTGTTCCCTAATAAACACCCCCTGACCTCGAAGATCTGGAACAATGCCTTTTTTACCCAAATACACCAAGGCTTGACTTATGGACCAGCCATTGAAGTCCGGTACTTTAACATCCTGCCACAGATCTTTTTTCTGCTCATTTGAAACTTTCCGGGAGGCTGTCATCAATATTTTGCTGGTTTTTCCAGTCCCCTTCTTCCTTATCTGACCGTCTTTATGCCCAAGCTTGGCTCTAAATTCCCGGGAATAGGTAATGACATTCAAGGCAATATCCCGCACTGCCGGGGCTGCAACAACCCCGCCATAATGATTGTCTTCTGGTTCGTCAATAACCACCAGGATCAGATATTCAGGATCCAATGAAGGGAATAAGCCAATAAAAGTCGCTACATAAGCATCGCCATATCCCCCTGCAGAAGTGGCTTTCTGGGCTGTACCAGTCTTTCCGCCAACAGAGAATCCCTCAATTCTGGCCCTGGTACCGGTCCCATCCTCCTGAACAACATCTTCCATCATTTGGAGGATATCTTGACAAGTCTCACTGGAAAAAACCCTTTTCAATCGTCCCTTACCCTGATCCGGCTTCTCTATAATATGAAGGGCTTGCTTTTTACCATGATTGGCCAAACAACAAAAGGCACGGCCTAATTGAAGGGCATTCAAAGATAATCCATGACCAAAAGCAGCAGAAACAAGATCTACCTTGTTCCAAGCTGAAGGAGGTCGCAAGACTCCCTTATTTTCAGCAGGAAGAGGCATTTTAGTCGATCTCCCAAAACCCAGTTCAGCTAGATAGCGGTAGTACCTCTTCTTACCCAAATCAAGACCAATCTTACCTGCCCCGATATTGCTGGAATATCGGATTATTTTGTTTACCGGAAGCCAACCATAATCATGAGTATCCTCTATGACCTGATCATGGAAACGCCAACAACCTTGTTCACAAAAATAGATCTTATCGGTCTGACAAACATCCTCCTCAAGAGCAGCTGCCACTAAAAAAGGCTTTAGGGTTGAGCCCGGTTCAAAGAGATCAAGGACTATTTTGTTTCGCCATTCTTTGGAAGAACACCTTTGAAATTTATTGGGATTGAAAAAGGGATACTGGCCCCAGGCCCGTATCTTTCCGGTTTCTACTTCAATAACTAAACCCATACCTGACTTGGCCTGATGGGCATCAACAGATCTCTTTAAAGCCTCTTCTACAGCAAGTTGAATCCTTGTATCTATGGTCAGATGGATATCCTGACCCTGCAGCTGATCCTGATCAAATTGGCCTGAGGCATACAAAATGTGCCCCAATCCATCCCTTTGTACCTGAAAAGATTTTTTCTTGCCGGCTAAATATTGATCAAAAGAGAGTTCCAAACCTTCTAATCCATGATTATCAACTCCGACAAAACCCAGTAGTTGTCCGGCCAAATGCCCATTTGGATAAAAACGACCTTGATCCTCTGTCAGATAAAGACCATCCAAACTAGCCTTCCGAACTTTGGAGGCCTTATCATCACCTATCTTCCGGGCCACCCAGACAAAAGAACTTTTATTCCGGAGGAGATCATAAATTTTTTCTTGTCTCATATCCAATATATGACTCAGGCTCTTAGCTGTTGATTTCTTATCAGCTACTTGACCAGGTCGGGCAAAGACAGATGAGACATCAACACTTTTGGCTAATAAGTGACCACGACAATCCAAGATCTCCCCTCTATCACCATTTGAATAGACATTACTCCAATGTTGTTCATGAGCTTTTGAGGCCAAATAAGGACCTCGGACAATTTGTATGTAAAAGGCATATACCCATAAGCCCAGGAGCATAAGGATACAAAGACTGTAAACAAGACCAATCCTCAGCTTGAGGAAACTTTTTTTCCGGGCTTTTACCATTTAGGTCGATCCCTTTTATATTCGTCCAAGTTTGATTATGACAAACAAGCACCGTCAACAGTTTTCTAGTTGCTAAAAAGGATGTTGGCCGTGAACCGTTGACTGTTTAACGAAGAAAGCATTAAGAAACCATTTCTTATTTGCTTCATCTTGCGGTCCACGGTTGACGGTCAACATAAAGTAGCTAGTATAGCAATTGCAAAGCTCGATATCTTTCATAATAGAGGCTTAAATTGTGATTTGGCAAATATTATTCCCTTGACAAATAACGAATTTGCTCAGGAGATGGTCTTTCCAGATCAAAAAGCTCAGCCTTTTGTCGTAATCTATATGATGAAAGGAGATTCATCTTCTCAATCTCCAGCTTATTTTTGAGCTCCCTCTCCTTGGAAATATCAGTATGCAACTCCTTGATAGAGTAAGACAATTGAACTAGCTCAATATTCATCCAGACCACACCCAAAGCCAAAAACAAGGTCACTACACCAACAATACCTAAAGTCCAGCCCTTCAAGCCTCCTTTCTTCATCATCCCGGACCTCCAGAATTCAGCATTTACATGAAAGGATGTTACCCGTTGAACCGTGGACCGTTGACCGAAGAACAAGAAAAACCAAAAATTTCAATTAATTTTATTCTTTTTTCACGGATTCTTATTTCTTCGGTCCACGGTCAACGGTCAACATCTTTTCATGCCTGGTTACGCTCGCCAAAAGATAAGCATTAATAGTAAACCATGGTCTGCTTCAAAGCCTCTCTGCAACGCGAAGCTTACTACTCCTACTGCGTCTGTTCTGACTTCTTTCTTCCTGACTTGGAGTTATGGGTTTTTTGGTTAATATTCTTAAACAAGGCCCTTCTCGATCAGGTACTTCAATAGCCTCTTGGTTTCTAAGACCCTCTAAACTCTGTCTCTTGAAGGAAAACTTGACAATTCGATCTTCCAAAGAGTGGAAAGATATCACTGCTATCCTTGCCCCTGAATGACACCATTTGGGCAGAGCTTCCAGAATATGCTCTAATTGTTGTAACTCAGAATTTACAGCTATCCTCAGGGCCTGAAAAGTCTTGGTTGCCGGATGATTCCTTGATTTAGAACGCCTTTTCCCTGGATAAGCCTGAAGGACAATCTGGGCCAAATCTTTAGTCGTGGTAATTTCCCTTTTCTGCCGTCTCTGTATAATACTTCGGGCGATCCTCTTAGCAAGTGGTTCTTCCCCATATTCTCGAAGGATACGGACCAATTCATTAAAGGAAGATCTATTTATTAATTCCCGGGCACTTTCCGAATCTTCCCTGTCCATCCTCATATCCAAAGGACCATCAAATAGAAAGCTGAAACCCCTTTCAGGGTCTTCTAGTTGCCAGGAGGAAATACCCAAATCAAGAAGTACTCCATTGAATCCCGGACAATCATGTTCTCTTAGCTCCTGCTCTAGATTAGCGAAGGGACAATGAATATACTGGACTTGTTCCTTATAACCTTGCCTTTCAATGAGCTCTTGTGCCAAATCAAGGCTTTGACTGTCTCGATCACAACCAAATACCTGTACCCTACCGGCTGTCCTCTCCAATATTTTCAAGGTATGGCCGGCCAAACCCAGGGTAGCATCGAGATATATACCACCTGGAGCCGGATTTAACCAATCCAGAACCTCTGAAACCAGGACCGGATTGTGCTGCTGACTAAACTGGCTCACCCATCAAGACCTTTATTGACTGTTTTTTTCTTCTCAACCCATGACCTAAATGATTTATTCTTTTTTCTTCGGTAAACGGACAACGG
>CAYUNZ010000004.1:28400-41657 GCA_964446205.1 uncultured Desulfohalobiaceae bacterium
CAACGGTCTTCTCCGTTCTTCCTCTTTCGGTAAACGGACAACGGTCAACGGTTAACGTTCTTCTACGGTCAACAATCTTTTTTCCCTAAATATGCAACTCAAAACCGGCTTCAGATATAGAATTTATAATGGTTCCAAAGTTTTCTTCAACATATTGACGCTTTTTATCAAATAGATCCATATCCCAAATCTCAAATTTATTGCCCACACCAGCCAGAACTACCTCTTTTTCCAATCTGGCGTAAGATCGAAGATGTGGAGGGATTAAGATCCTGCCTTGCTTATCCATCTCTACCTCAACAGCCCCAGCAATAAAAAAGCGATGAAAATCACGTACACGCTGGTCAACACTGTTGACCTTATCAAAGCTCTGTTCGATCTCCTCCCAAACCTGCATAGGATAACCGGTCACACAGCCATCAAAATTGGTCAGCATAAGACAACCACCTTCATCTTGCCGGCAGACAATCTTGCGAAACTGCGGTGGAAGTATGACCCTGGCCTTGGTATCAAGGCTTCTATAGCTGTGTCCCCTAAACCTCATAGATACATATCCCCACTTATCTCCACATCTCTCCCTACCTTTACAGGCGTAAAAAATAAAGTCAAGTAGGTAATCTTTCCAATAGGTAAAATTTTTCAGTTAGCTCAGAGGACTTTTGGCATAACTATCTGTTTTAACTATCTTTTGTATAATATTTTTTTTAACACCTCTTTTTTAATCATCTGGACAGTCAAAAATCTTTTTCTAACTCTTTAAAATACTAACTTATTCTCATCTATGACTTGGGTCTGATATGATTTTACTATAATCATGCTAAATTATAGTATTTTTTCTCTTATACTTAAAACTTAAAACTTTTAATTGATAAGCCACCTTGATTTATTCCAGCATGCATTATTTCTTACCCAATCTCTTTTCATATCACCCATCAAACAAACTAATCAAAATCAGCCAACAGGCTACCGATATGCAGCTCCTTGCCTAGATAGACCTGGTTGTAATCACTCCTGATTCTCCAAACAGCCTGTTGGAGCTGATCCGTAGTAATTCCGTTTTTCATGGCTGTATATGCTTCTATGAATGCTGCCAGACTGTCACAAACCTTGAGCAAGTGACCATCTTTACCATCATAGCAATCATAATTATATGTTTCTTGTAACTGCTCTCGTCCAACCTGAAAAGTTTTTTCTCCTTGTCTAATAGTACAATCAAATTCACAACCACCCTGACCCCCTAAAAAATACAATAAGCGTTCAGCCAGCCCCATGGAACCTCCGCTTTTCAGAAGGCCCAAAATCTTCTCTGAAAACTCGGACTCTTCGTATTCCTTGATCAAGGCCCCAATCCTTTGCACCGAATGTTTAACCGGTGAGATTATGTCTCGGGTTAAAAGTTCAGGTAAATCATGAAATAAACCGGCAAAAAAGTTGTTTTGAGCCTGCAAAGGACTAGCCTCAACTGCTAAACTCAAAAAATAGGCATAACAAGCCACAATAAACATATGTCCCAAAACTGAGGTTTCCGGTATCCTCGGTGTCTGAGACCATCTCTTTTGAAACCTCAATTGACCGCATTTATCAAGGAAACAACGGATATGATCGCATGAATCCGAAGACAACATGGTGATGCCCTGTAACTCTCTATAATCTCTCAGGGAATCTTGAAAGTTTCTCTCAATATCCATCATTTCATCATCCCATGAGTTCAAATCCTTAATTAGTCTAAACTCCCACTGACTGGCAAACAGATGTGAGGCCTCCAAAATCTGTCTGGCCTGACTGTGACCATAGGGTTCTTGGACATAAGCCACCAACTTTTCCCAAAAATTATTGCCAAGGGCATGTATCCTGGGCTCTAGTTGCTCCAGGACCCATTCTGTCAATTGCTGATAATGTAGGGGATTATCTTTAATTTTATAAAAAATCGGGGGCTTTATATCTGTAATTACCAATCGATACAGATATTCGAATATACCTCCTTCAACAATTTCCCGGCCAAGCTGGACAGAATCCTTTTCCGACATAGATCGACTGTTGAGGTGATAAAGCACCCAGGCCGTAATCATTTTATGGGCCTGCTTATCTACCTCTAAGAGCTCAAGGGGGCGAAGCTTATCATTCCATCTTTTCATAAAAGAACCGGAAAATATAAACTGTAATAAGCTCTTGCGTATCATTGACATAAAATCTACTCCTTTTCTCTATACAGCCTAATATGGTAATCCAACTCTGACCTGACCCAAATTGGATTTATTATCCATTTCTTTTATCTGTTAACGGCCATGCCCTTGCGGGCACAACAAAGCATACAGAAGACATGTACCGTGAACCGCAAGATAAAAACTCAAGAGCTTCCCCTGTTAATTCTTATTTCTTCGGTCAACGGTTTACCCGGTTAAATCTCTTTTTATTTAACTGGGTCAACGGTTCACGGTCAACATTTCTCCCAGATACCCTTGACATCTGAGCTAGGACCATATAGTAATGCTCTTTTTCAGAATGATAAAGGAGTACCTAGACTATGAATACTTATAAGACATATATGCGTAAAAAAGAAGATCAAGATCGTCAATGGATTATTGTTGACGCCTCAAACCAGATCCTGGGCCGGCTTTCCACCAAAATAGCCCATAAACTCCGGGGTAAAGACAAGGTTGATTTCACTCCCCATATTGATAACGGTGACTTTATCATTGTCGTCAATGCAGAGAAAATAAAGGTCACAGGCAGGAAATTGGAGAATAAAAAATATTATCGGCACAGCGGATATCCGGGAGGATTGAAAGAGACCCAGTTAAAGACCATGCTCCAGAAAAAGCCGGAGCAAGTCATCTATCAATCCGTTAAAGGCATGTTGCCTAAAACACGTCTAGGTCAGGCTCAACTCAAAAAACTAAAGATATATTCCGGCCCTGACCATCCTCACCAGGCCCAACAACCAAAACCTCTACAATCATAATAACGAAAAGACTTTTGTCCATTGGAGCATAGCCATGAAAAAAAACTTTTATTATGGTACGGGTAAACGTAAGAATTCGATTGCTCGCACTAGAATCTATGAAGGTCAAGGGAATGTTGAAGTCAATGGTCGATCTATGCAGGACTATTTCCCCAGGGACACATTGCAAATGATAATCCAACAACCCCTTCAACTTGTCCACTTGCAAGACAAATTTGACATAAAGATCAATGTCAACGGAGGCGGAATCTCCGGCCAAGCTCAGGCTATTCGACATGGTATAAGCAAGGCCTTGACCGAATATGACCCTGACTTACGTAAGTCACTGAAAAACGCCAATTTTTTGACCCGTGATGCCCGAGTCAAAGAACGTAAAAAGTACGGTCAACCGGGTGCTCGAAAAAAATCCCAATATTCAAAACGATAAATCACCGCTCACCAAAGACTGTATATACTACACCAATTAATTTGAACTGTTGACCGTTTGTCCGTTTGCCGAAGAATGGTAAAAAAAATGGCAGAGATAATTTACCGGAAGAAAAATTGGAAACACATTTTTTTATGCTACTTCGGTCAACGGTTTACGGTTAACGGTCAACATCTTCTGTATCCTTCTTTTTGCCAGCCAAGATATAAAGGTTAGTATAGTCTAATATAGATGACCTCCTCAAAGATCCATCCCCGCCTTGTTTTTGCCGACAATAAAGGAAATATCTATGATCACCCTGAGTTGCTTATGCTCAGTCGGAAAAAGGGGGAATTTCAAAGACCGCGACCAGAAGAACTCATCCCTTTGCCAAAGGGGTGTGATCTTTTTTTTCTACCTCAAAGATATGCTTTGGGCCTTGATCCAGAAACTGGACAGATTGTAGACCTAGACTACCTCCCAGTTGCTGCCTTTGTCTGCCCAGGCTATACACTAACCGGCTTGTCTGCCTTTGCCTGCACCCAAAAAGCCACACCTCTCCCCTTGTATGCCTATGGGGCAATCGGATATGATAAAGGTCGATTCTGGTTATCGGCCAAACAAGTTGATACAGACCCCAGGCAAAGATTTGAAGACATTCCAACATCTGATATAGAGCAGGGCATAAAAGTCTTGCTTGAAAAATATCCCCAAAATCGTCTCTGTGCCCATCTTTCCAAGTGCGCCCTTACTTATTGTTGTCCAGCGGCCAAGAACTTGGCTCTGGGCAGATACGAAGCCCCACTCCCGACATCCAAAACCTGTAATGCCAATTGCATAGGTTGTATTTCTAAGCAGGATTTAGATACAGGCTTTCCTGCCAATCAGGAACGAATCTCCTTTAGACCGACATCACAGGAAATAACCCAGATAATGTTTGAACATGCCAAGCATGAGAAGCGACCCATCTTTTCATTCGGTCAGGGGTGCGAAGGAGAACCACTGCTTGAAGCCAAGCTCCTACAAAAGGCTATTCGAGAATACCGGGCTATGCAGGGTCCAGGGACAATAAACATAAATTCCAACGGTAGTCTTCCAAGTGTCTTGCCCCAACTAAAGGACTCTGGTTTGAACTCAATCCGGGTGAGTTTGAACAGTGCCAAAGAGGAATTCTATACCGCTTATTATCGTCCTGCCAGCTATACCTTTCAAGATGTCCTGGAAACCCTCTATCAAGCTAAGGCCCTGGATCTATTTGTATCCTTAAACTATCTATATTTCCCAGGGATAAACGATTCAGAAGATGAATTTATCGCCCTGGCAGGTTTGATATCAAAAACTCAGTTAGATCTTATACAACTCCGCAATTTGAATATAGACCCTGAACTATACCTCAAGGTCATGCCATCTTCTGACAGCCCGGCTATGGGCTTAAACAACTTCCAAAAAAGACTCCAAAAAGAGTTCCCCTGGCTACGATTCGGATACTTCAATCCCTATCTTGGCTAGATAAAGCAAAACCATGGGTATTTATAGAATAAAGATTGCTGTATGTTTGTCGATAAATAGATTGTAATCCAATTTCAGGAACAACTACTGAGGTTCACATGAAAGAATGTTGACCGTGAGAAGAATGTGGACCGTGAACCATTGACCGTAAGATAAAACAGTTAAGAAATGATCTCCTGATTCTTATCTCTTCGGTCAACGGTCAACGGTTCACGGTCCACGTTCTTCAGTTCACACTCTTTATTCTTTGCTTCTACCTCACCGGGAGTTAATATGCAGATATCAAACAATTCTGTAATTCAAAACGGAGCAGATAAACAGTCACCATATACAAATACCTCCGGTAAAAACGATTTTTCCTCAATCTTGAGAAAAGAGGAGCAAAGTTTCCGACAACAAAAAAATTATACATCTGTAACACAGCCAAAGAGCCCATCCGCCAACTCAATATGCCTGGGGACAGTCAAGGCGACAAGCAATCCAACAGTCTCTCATCTCTTGGTCAAGCATCCTGAATATGGACAAGACTGCTGGCAAATCATACATTCAGATATAAACTCCAATAAAGAATATACTAAGATTCCTTCAGGTACAAAGATTTATTTGAACCCAGAGACAAATGAATTGACTTGGGATTCCAATGCCAATCCAGACCCTAAAACAGGGGCTGAACAAGACACCCCCTATCTATCAGCTCTTGATTCAAGACAAACAGTAGGAAACAGGCAGATGGCTTATAATGATAATGGGCTATATAGTCTAAAAAAGGGTACTGAGATTGAACAACATATTCAGGTTGCAGCTCAAAGACATAACATTCCAGCAAGACTAATCAGGGCTGTAATTAAGGCTGAATCCAACTATCGCCCCCAAGCTGTGTCTGAAGCTGGTGCAAAGGGGCTGATGCAGCTTATGCCTGAAACCGCTCAGGAACTCGGGGTCAATAACCCCTTTGATGTAAAGGAGAATATAGAAGGGGGGACACAATACTTAAGGAAAATGTTGGATAGCTTTGACGGGGACGTTAAACTAGCTTTAGCCGCTTACAACGCTGGCCCCAATGCAGTCAAGTCTCATGAAGGCCTTATCCCTTACCAGGAAACACAACTATATGTCCAAAAGGTCCTTGATTATTTCCAGGACACCTCTTCTCCTATTTAACCATCATATCTTTCCAGGCACAACCAAGCATGAAAAGACTTTAACCGGATATTAAGATTGGCTTTCTTGATTCTTTTTCTTCGGTCAACGGTCAACGGTTCACGGTCCACATTCTTTTCATGTTAATCTCTATGAAAGACAGTAAACTCAAGCTCTTTGATTAAAGGTAGCACTTTGCTAACAACATTTTATAGCTAATTAAAGGACTGTAAATACGCTTCAATAGACTCAAAACTTTGAGGTTTGGCGAAAAAGAATCCCTGTCCCAAATGACACTTCATGTCCTTTAACATTGTCAATTGATTTTTTTGTTCGATTCCTTCGGCTATAACCTTAATATTGAGCTTATCTGTCAATAACAGCATGGACTCTATAATATTAAAGCTCTTGTCCTGCTCACATATCTCTTGTATTAATTCTTTATCCAGCTTAATCAAGTCAATAGAGTACTGATTCAAATACTTGAGTGAGGAATAACCGGTTCCAAAATCATCAATAGAGATCTTGATCCCTAACTCCCTTAACTGGTTGATAACTTGGCAAGCCTGTGAATTGTCATCAATAAAGACACTCTCTGTTATCTCCAAATGGAGATTCTCAAAGTCCATGCCAACCTCATCAGCCACTTCTTTAAACTCATTTATAAAATTATGAGAGAGTAATTGTTTTACAGAGAGGTTAATACACAGATATATATCCTTAAGAACCAAATAGTCCTGGGACCATTTTTTGAATTGCAAAAAGGCGTTATACAAAACTCTCTTACCTAGAGACATTATAAGTCCGGTCTCCTCAGCCAGGGGGATAAAATCACCAGGCGGAATCTGTCCCAGTTCCGGATGTTGCCAACGGGCCAGGACCTCAAGCCCATACAGTGATTCATCAGAGAGATTGAATATAGGTTGATAATTGATATAGATCTCATCCTTTTGAATAGCTTTTTGCAACTCCTGCTCAAGCTTAAATTTTGAAGTACTTTCCTCAAGATGTTTACTATAAACAACAGATCTATTCCGGCCCAATTTTTTGGCCTGATACATACTCAAATCAGCCAATCTAATGACCTCCTCAGTATCAGTATACTCATCTGAGCCTATCAATACCCCTATACTCATAGTAACAAACATCTCTTCATCATAAATATAAATCGGTTGTTCAAACTCCTGCAATATCCGCTGAACAACTGTCTCACAGGACCTAAAGTCCTGAATCCTCTCCAGGATAATAACAAACTCATCACCACCAAAACGGGCCAAGGTGTCAACATCGCGTATACACCTCACCAGCTTGTTCCCAACTTGAATAATCATCTCATCACCGGCATCATGACCCATTGTATCATTGATAATCTTCAACCGGTCGACATCAAGGAAAAGCACGGCATAACAAAAGGTCTGATTGAGGATTGATCTCTTAAGTAATTGACTGAGCTTTTCTTCCAAAAAGGCACGGTTGGCCAGACCGGTCAAAGAATCGTGGTAGGCCTGATAATTTAGCTCCGCCTCGGCCTCTTTTATCTTTGAGATGTCAGACAAGGAGATAACATGATGAAGTTCCCAGCCCAAAGGGAAAAGGTGGACAAGGACCGTTTTCTTGGAGTTATCCTTGTCCAAGAATGTACATTCAACAGCACTGTGTTCTTCTTTTTTCTCCGGGTTATTTATTTGTTCAATAATTTCCGGACCATGATCCTGCTGAAATAAAAATTGGGAAATCTGTTTTCTCTTAATAACATCCTCTTTGGCATACTTGGAGAAGACCGCAAACTGCGTATTAGCCAAATGGATTAAGCCAGAAGAATCGACAATCACTGTCGGATTGCCCGTATTTTCAAAAATATTCCTATAGGTAATCTCAGAACGTCGTAACTCCTCTTCAACCATCTTTCTCTGGTTTATTTCATGATGTAATTGTTTGACAGTCTTATTCAACTCCTCGTTTTTTTGATCCAATGTGTTATAAAGATTAAAATTTTCAAAGGCATAGGTGGCTGATTTCATGATTATGGTCAACAGGATTGAATTCAGACTGTTCATGGACATTGAGTGGCGTTCCAAAAAACAGATAAGTATCCCGTGACACTTGGAATAGGTCTTCATTGAATGTAACAAAACATCATAGGTAAAATCATAGGAAAAGGAAATAACAGCTCTGTTTTCCCTCATCGCCCAGGAGACAGTGCCATTTTCTATAAGGTTCTCCACATTATCGGAGATATAGTGTTTATGCTCATAGGGATAAAATCGAAACGGGACAAGATCATAACTGTCTTCATCTACGAGATAATAGGCATAGGACTGAATAGAAATAAACCTCTTTAAATTGTCGATTGCACTACTTAGAATATCTTCCCGATCCTCGTATCTCTTCAAAGGGCTCTGGTAATCCTCAAAATAGGCACAGAATTCCAATACATCCTGAGTACTGCGAACAACATTCTCCAAGTAATGAATACGATTCGACAACGAGGCCTTTGTAGAAGATGAATTATCCATAAATCAAGTTCATTGTGTCCTTTAGTTGATGATCCAGTTGAACAACAAGGGGTTCAAGAATACTCTGACTTAATTGGAGCTGTTCCCAAATGCCTGTCTGCAGTACAGGGACATAGAACTCTCCGCTGGAGCCAATATCCAAACCAGTAACTATCAGATTGGCCATATAGACAATCATAGGATCCAGATTTTGACTTTGTTCAGCTGGTTGATGATGATAACGTATCATCTTTTCCAAAGACAGAGGTAAATTCCATTTCTCAGCCAAAAATGCCCCCACCTGAGCATGGTCAAAACCAAACTTATGTTCTTCGAGTTGGCTCAAGTTCTGATTTTGCTTATCGGACTGGTCAAAAATCACTGAATATTCTTCTGGTATGGTCTGGACCATGATAAGCCTGCCCAGATCATGTAACAACCCGGCTACAAAATATCTCTCAGAGTTGACCACACCTGGGAGATAATTGGCCAATAATCTGGCAACAATACCACAGGCCACACTATGCTCCCAAAACAACCTCATATTCAATAATCTGGAAGAAATATTCTTAAATATAGAGACAACCGATACTCCAGTGACAATAGTCATCAACTGATTCGTACCTATTAGGGCCAGAGACCTGGTCAGTGTATCTACCTCCTGCAGTAAGCTGTAAAAACTGCTGTTGACTAGCTGAAGGACCTTGGCCGACAGAGCTGGGTCTTTGCCGACAATATCTGAGATATCAGCAATAGACCTGTTTGGATCGTGAATAGCTTCAATTACCCGATAATATATATCCGGTAGAGTCCCCAGCCTTAAACGATCGTTGACCAGATTATTAACGGTTATCTCTTTTGTCTTTTTTCTATATCTTTTAAATCCTTTCTTATCAGCTTCTGTTGACTGGTTTTGGGCTGAATTATCATCTGTTTTAGGGGCTTGCAGTTCCTGAGCCTTATGAATGAGACTAACCCGGAATAATTCCTGAACAAAAGGATCATCAAGGTTATTTAATCTGAACTTTTCCTTTAAGTAACTCTCTGCCTGGTCATAGACCTCTTTTGGTATCTCCGGTTGGATCTCCTGGATATGATCTTCATCCTCATCTTTGATCCAGACCTCAGTCACGCCCCATATCTTAAATATTCGAATATGCTTTTTCTCTAGTGACTGACCGGCTTTTAAGAGAAATCTGCCGTATTGATCATGGACACTGTTCTCCAAAACCATACCTGGTACCAAGTTATTCAGGCTGACTAGATGCATAAACAAATGCCCCACATGTATCTAATAGCTACCTACCTTTTGTCTCATCCTTGGTCAGACTTTCCATTAAGACTTCGTAACCCTCATTGATAAGGGCCATCTTACGGTTATCACCACCGAAATCAGGATGGAATTTTCTGGCTAATATCTTACGCTTCCACCCCAAATCAAGATATACATCCAGAATAGAGTCAAGATTATAAAGATTTTGAAAAGCCCTTACTTTCTCCTGGTAGCTCAAGCGTTCTATATCCTCAAACAGGGTTGGTGACAATTTATCCAAGTATTTTATAAATCTACGCTTACTGATCTCCTCACGAAAAAGTGAATTGGTCGAGTATCGAATAATAAACTCAAGGATATGGCGTTTATCAAAGTCTAAAAATCTGCCCAAGGCCTCAAAGTGTTCCATGACCTGACTATCTCTGATCCACAAAATACAGCTCTCTCCACTAGCAGAGCTCCAGGTAACCTTATACTGGTAGTTATCTATGACTACCTCGGTCAAGACCTTATAGGAATCAAAGCCCGCCATTTCCTATTATCCTCATATCATTTCGATATCTTGATCCTATTTTATTATCTTTTTACTTCTTGTAAAGCATTAAAGCGGTTTTAGCTTGACCTTTCCTGTCTACTCCATGAAGCTGCGCTGTTCCGTCGGCTTTTCTATCACCTTTTCCACAGCCTGACGAATAGCTCTTTTTATCTGTTCATTATCTGTTTTTTCCTGCAGGACAATGGAGAACTCTTGCACATAATGAGGGGGCAGGGAGTTCAGGGTCAGGGCATATATATCCTGAAGATCCAACATCTCTGGATCATACTCAGGATATTCCTGTAAAACCTCAGGGAGTAATTTAATGACCCTTCTCTCCGTCCTATTGCGAATCTTATAAAAAGAGACGTTGCCAAGCTGATACTTTTGATCCAATCTGTCTTCTTGACTCATAAATCAACCTCAATTCAAGGTGTTTTCTGAATTCACCAGATCCATTATACCTTGAGAAATATCCTGAAGGGATAGAATCTTATCCACTGCTCCCATATTAATCGCCTCTTGAGGCATCCCGAAAACTACCGAGCTCTTTTCATCCTGAGCTATGGTCCTGGCACCGGCTTTGTGCATGTTTAAAAGACCTTCAGCCCCATCTTTACCCATCCCGGTCATGATAACACCAATTGCGTTCTTACCGGCATTCTGGGCCACTGATTTAAAGAGGACCTCTACGCTGGGTCTTTGGTGGTGGACAAGAGGACCGTTCTTTATCTGGACATAAAATCTGGCCCCGCTACGTCGAAGTAGCATATGATAATTACCCGGAGCGATTAGAGCCGTGCCAGGAGTTATAGAGTCATTATCCTTGGCCTCTTTGACCTCAATCTGACAAATACTGTTCAATCTCTCGGCAAATGAGGCTGTAAAATGTTCTGGCATATGCTGTACAACCAGGATACCGGGAGTATTATAAGGCATATTCTGCAAAACAAACTGAATGGCCTGTGTTCCACCTGTAGAGGCACCTATGACGATAATTTCATGGGTTGTTTTCTTCTGGGCCAGTTGGACCGGCTTATGTCCCCTTGCCTCAGGGCTCAATCCCCCTCCCTGTAAAGGGTCTAGTTTTGCCTTAACAGCAGCCCTTATCTTATCGATCAATGCCGTAGACATGTCACTGACTGAAAAGGAGGAACCCGGCTTGCACATAACATCAACAGCTCCGGCATTAACTGTGTCCAAGGCCAGTTCACCACCTTTCTTGGTCAAGGAGGAAACAATAATTACCGGCAAGGGGCGGTACTTCATTATCTTTTTCAAAAAGGTCAGGCCATCCATCCTGGGCATCTCAATATCCAGTAGGACTACATCTGGTTGCAGATGATAAATCTTGTCTCTGGCAACATAGGGATCAGGGGCAGCTCCAACAACTTCAATATCTTCGGCCTGACCCAGCTCCCGGGTAAAAACCTGACGGACTATAGCCGAATCATCAACTATAAGGACTTTGATCATTTATAGTTATCCTATTTGGGTTGTATCATATAACAATCACTTAGCTGTAGTAGGGAGCTTAGAACAAGACAAAAAGATTGTAATGGATTTTGTCAAATCAAATATGTTATCTTACGCTAAGATAGATTGCCAATGGCTCATCTTCTTCGTAGACCAGGACTGTCTCTTCAGACTGCATAAGGTTGTTCCATTTTTTCTTGGACAAAGCTTTGGTTTCAGGTATAGACAGATCAAAAATCACGTTGGTACCATATAGTTCAGCCAACAACCTACCACAAACCACATTGACCAATTCTTCCAGGGCATTTTCAACCGCCCTTTCTGATAGGTTTTCTTGCTCATCTGCACCCAAAAGATTATCAGCCAGCTCTAAACATTTCTGCCAAGATACTGCTATGCCCAAAACTCCCTCCACGTCTTGACCATTAAAGTTAATCTCAGCATAGACAACCTCATCTGGTTCCTCGATCTCTTCATCCGGCTCTGTTTCCACAAAAATAAAGGCAAATTCCTCAAGGACCTCAGTCAAGACATCACTAACCACACTCTGCCAATTTTTCTCCATTATCAATCCTTTCTATCACTGTATTGAAGAATGTTGACCGTTTACCGTTGACCGTTGACCGAAAAATAGGAAAAACCAATCACCGTCTTTCCTCGGTTTACGGTAAACGGTCCACGGTCAACATCTTCCGGTCCACATTCTTCCGTCTTCGGTCAACGGTCAACGGTCCACGGTCAACATCTTCCGGTCCACATTCTTCCGTCTTCGGTCAACGGTAAACGGTCAACATTCTTAAATTCTACCCCTTCCCTGGAGTCAAAATAGAGGTAACTACTTCAGTGAATCTCTCAGGCATAAAAGGTTTTTGTAGATAGGCCTGAATCCCTTTTTCCTTCAATTCCTTCATCCGGGGTTCACTTCGTTCTGTGGATATAATAACAACTGGTATTGTTGACAAAATATCTCTATTGGCCATTTCATCAAGCATTTCCATCCCGTTCATTACCGGCATATTGATATCAGCAAAAACAATATCAATCCATTGGTCTTCAAGATACTCCAAAGCCTGTTTACCATTGGCAGCAAAATAATATTCACCAATATCCAAATCAGAAATGCTCAAGGTCTTGGCCACCATCTTTCGAATAATGATGGAATCATCCACAATGAGGACATTAAAACTCATTTCGTCCGCCTTTAAATACTTTGTCAATACAGATAAACTTTATATTTCATAAAAGGTAACAAGTTTAGCTAATTGAAAAAGGGCTTTTCTTTGCACTCGTAAGTGGTAAGGCTGTAGAGTTTCTTTAGCGTTTTGATGGGGGAAACCCCACCGTAGACATACGACAGATCAGACATTATATAGCCAAATGTTCAACAATCATTTAAGTCAAGCAAAAGCACCAAGGCCAAGAGTGGGGAGGGGGCAGGCATGCCCCCATCAAAAAAGCTTA
>CAYUNZ010000005.1:0-11247 GCA_964446205.1 uncultured Desulfohalobiaceae bacterium
TGCAAAAGGCTAACCAGTTAAAAAAAGTTAAAATTCACTTTTTGTAAAAATCCTTATTAAATGAGAATAACAAAATAAAGGAGCTTAGTGGTGGAATTAAATCTAATTAATCTAAAGCAATATTTGGATATTGTGGGTAAATGGCTGCTGTCTAGCGGGATCCAAATAGTTCTTATTTTGATTATAATAGTTATAGCTATTAAATTGTCAAAAATGATAGTCTCCAAGTTGTTCGAAAAATTTCAAAGGGGAGCAGATGAAGAGTATCAGAAAAGAGCAGATACCCTTAGTGCCATTTTCAAGGTCATAATAAATATTGTCATATATGCAGTTGGCTTGATAATTATTCTAGGTGAATTAGGCATTGAGATAGGACCTATTTTGGCTGCTGCCGGTATCTTAGGTCTAGCTGTTGGATTTGGGGCTCAGAATCTGGTTCAGGATGTCATAAGTGGATTTTTCTTGTTGTTGGAAGATCAGATACGAGTCAATGACGTAGTCTCTATTAGTGATAAAAGTGGGGTGGTTGAAAAAATATCTTTACGAATGGTTATTTTGAGGGATCTTTCTGGAAATGTACATTATGTTCGTAATGGTAGGATTGATGTTGTCACCAATATGACAAAGGAATACTCTAGGTATGTCTTTGAAATCGGAGTGGCTTACAAAGAGGATATCGACAAGGTTTGTCAGGTTGTAGAGGAAGTTGACAGAGATATGAGATCTGATCCGCAATATCAGAATATTATTCTGGAACCTATAGAGATACTTGGTTTGGATGATTTTGCTGATTCAGCCATAGTCATAAAGGCCAGGACCAAGACTAAACCGATATATCAATGGGCTGTAGCCAGAGAATTCAAAAAACGGTTGAAGAAGAGGTTTGATGAAGAGCAAATTGAGATTCCCTTTCCTCATCTGACAATATTTGTAGGAAAGGACAAACAGGGTCAATCTGTACCCTTGAATGTCAATGTTGAATCGGAGTCCATTCATTAGCTTGCAAAACAAGATAAATGTTATTGGTCATCTATTAGCTTTGAAGCCATTTTTTTGGGGATTTAGAGATTAAATGCCATGAGCACAAAATACTACCATAAACCAGAGAACAAGGTCTATATCTATTTTCATCAGGGCTCAAGCTTAACCGGATTGATTGAGTCTATTGATTTTTCAAAACGATATCTAAGTGTTTATCCTGTGGATGAGGCGGGTAATGAAAAGACATACAAAAATGAATATGAATTTAAAGATATATTTGAGGTCATTTTTGTACGTCAATGGAGTCATCATGTACCCAGCTTCAGGAAAAATTTAAGTTTTATAAAAAAGTTCTTAGATGTATATTCGTATGGGGTTTTAAAGGTAAAAAAGGTCCAGGGTAAATGGGAAAAGGATTTCCAAATTGGGTCTATGGACTTTGGGGGAATTTTTGTCGTATTGGAGGAAAAAGTCAGTAACATTATTGAAGTTTTTATCCCTAATGCACCAGAGGTTCAAGATTATAAGGAGGGTGATAAGATAGGTGATACCCTAGTTAAGGAAGGGATGATTACCCAGCAGGAACTAGTCAACGGCTTGGAAAAACAAAAGGAATTAAAAAACAGACCACTTGGTGAATTTTTTGTTGAGCAAGGTTTGCTGGATAGACCGGAATTAAGAAAAGCATTAGACCGTCAACAAAAAAAGTCAGATAAGATTGGGGATATCCTACTCGCTGCTGGTGCTATCACTAATAATCAGCTTGAAGAGGCCCTTGAGATACAGAAGAAGGATCGTCAGAAACGTTTGGGGCAAATACTGATTGATATGAATATCATCAATGAGGATATGTTGACCTTGGCTCTGTCTTTGAGGTTCGGTCTGCCATATATAGACTTAAATCATTACAATATAGATCCTCAGTCTATAGAGCAGGTGGACCCGGAAATTGCACGTCGATTCAATGCCCTACCGATTGAATTGAGTGGAGAAACCTTAACTGTTGCCTTTTCAGATCCAACCGATCTGGATCCACAAAAGGACTTGTCTTTTCATACCGGGCTTGAAATCAAAGAAGTACTTGCTTCCAAAGAGGCTATACGTCAGAAGATTGAGGAGTTATATGGCAAAGAGGACTATCAAAATTTTAAAAAATTACTTGGGGATGTTGATGTTGAAGAAGTCAGGGAGACACCATCATTTGAATACGATATCAGTGAGAACATGGGCAAAGAAAAGCCCATTATAGAACTTGTCAATCATATCTTTGTCAATGGTCTGAGAAATAATGCAAGTGACATCCATATCTTACCAGAGGAGAAAAGGGTTAGTGTCTTATATCGAGTAGACGGAGTACTTCAGAAAGAGATGAATTTACCCATTGATAGACTCCCGTCGGTTATCGCCCGTATGAAGATTATGTCCAATATGAACATTGCCGAAAGGCGATTGCCCCAAGACGGCCGAACAAAAATCAAAATCGGTCAAAAGATAGTTGATTTACGTTTTTCTTGTATACCGACAATTTATGGTGAGAGTATAGTTGTTAGGATACTGGATAAAGAGTCTGGGGTTATGAATCTGGATCATTTGGGACTCTATCCCAAAGAATTGAAAGAATTGAGGAACTGCATTAACAAACAGTATGGCATGATCCTGATGACTGGTCCAACAGGCTCTGGAAAAAGCTCAACTATTTACTCCAGTCTCCAAGAGAACGTATTTGAGCAGAAAAATGTTGTCACTTTGGAGGACCCGGTAGAATATGAATTGCCGGGTATTTCCCAAATACAGATAAAGGAAGGGATTGGATTGACCTTTGCTCAGGGATTGAGACAGATATTACGCCATGATCCAGATGTGATTATTGTTGGAGAGATCAGAGATATGGAAACTGCCAAAATATCGATCCAATCTGCTTTGACAGGGCATTTGTTGTTCAGTACCTTACATACCAATACTGCCGCAAGTTCATATATTAGGTTAATTGAGATGGGAGTCGAGCCATATCTTGTCTCAACAAGTATTTTGGGGATACTCTCGCAACGTTTGGTCCGTAAAATTTGTAATTCTTGCAAAAAAGAGGATCAAAGTGCTCTGGACAAGCTGAGAGATAGCAATTTCCCTGTCAAATCAACTGAGGACACTGTTTTTTATAAAGGGAAAGGCTGTAAGGAATGTAATTTTACCGGTTATAAAGGTCGTACACTTATCTATGAATTTTTGGTTCCTAAAGAAAAGGTTAAGAGGGCGGCAATGAAAAAAGATAGTACATTTGAGATTCGTCAAATAGCTATTGAGAATGGTATGAATCCAATGGAGTCTATTGCCTTGCAAAAAGCTGAAGAGGGGATAACCACAGTAGATGAGATCATCCCCTTGGAATCTGAATTGGAATTGAATGATGAGCAATAATGGAAAGCTTCTAAAGCACATCAAGGTCTACAAAATATAAGGCAGAAGATCCTATTTCCTATGAGGTGGAGCCATAAATTCGGGCCCGACCGGATTCTTGATGTTTGTTGTCAGGAGATGGTCTATATGAGCTAAGTCCTCAGAGGACAGATTCCATCCAAAAATTTCCTGCACAGGCTGTAGTTGCTGAGGATGTCTTGCTCCCCAAAGAGCTATCTGGATGCCTTGATCCAGGATCCATCTGATGGCCAGGTGTATGATCTTTTTATCAAATTTCTCATGAGCAAAGCTATTGAGCTCTTTCACTGCTTGAAGATATTCTTGGTAATGAGGGTGCTTGAATTTAGGGTCAATATTTCGGAGGTCATCTCCGGGAAAAGTTGTCTCTGAGTCCATTTTTCCGGTTAAAAGCCCACGGCAAATGGCTCCGTAAGTCAGGAGGGCAATACCGTTTTTATGGCAGTAGGGCTTGATTTCTTGTTCTATTGCCCGTTCAAAGATATTGTAGGGTGGTTGATTGGTGGCCAGATTACATGTCAGTCGCAATTGATCCATGTCTTTAGGGGAGAAGTTGCTGACGCCTGCAGCCCTTATTTTACCCTCTTTTTTGAGCTTTTCAAGTATTTCACCGGTTTCCTCGTAAGGGGTCAAGCTATCAGGCCAATGGATCTGATAGAGATCGATATAGCTTGTCTTTAGTCTTTTCAGGGAGTTTTCGATCTCTTTTCTTATTCTGGGCGGTGTTGAGTTTCGAACGATTTTTGTGCCGTCTTGATTCCATTCAAGACCACATTTAGTTGCTAGAATAATGGATTCCCGATGACCATATTTCTGAATGGCTTGGCCGACAATTTCTTCTGAACGTCCGAATCCATAGACTGGGGCAGTATCAACGACATTGATACCCTGATCCAGAGCGGTTTGTATGGTTCGAATTGATTCATTTTCATCAGTACCGCCCCACATCCAACCTCCGATTGCCCAGGTACCTAAGGCGATTCTAGAGGCTTTAAAATCGGTTCCAGGGATAATAGTGTATTCCATAGGTTATAATCCTCCTGTTGGTTAACCTTTGATTTTAAGACCTGAGGGGCCTAAAGCAGTGTTTTTGATCCATCAATACTATGTTGGGGTATAAAGTTGTCTTTGTCAATAAATTGGCCGGAGTGTTTTAACTACCTTGATTATATTCCTATTTATAAGGAGAAGATATGGACATCAAAGAGGCCATTGGAGTTGCTCGTGGAGAAAAACCTGTTGATTTACTTATTGAGAATGCCCAGCTGATAAATACCCTTTCAGGTGAGATTCATCCAGCGGATATCGCTGTGTATCAAGATACTATAGTTGGATTGGGACAATATGAGGCTAAAGAAAAGATTGATGTCAAAAATCGATATGTATGCCCTGGGCTTATAGAAGGTCATATCCATATAGAATCCAGCCTGCTTAATCCCATAGAGTTTCTGAATGTTGTTGCTAAACATGGTACATCTGCTGTGGTATGTGATCCACACGAGTTGGCCAATGTTCATGGCAAGCAAGGGATTGAATATCTGCTTCAGGTAACCCAAAACTGTCCTGTCAGTCTTTATATTATGGTGCCCTCATGTGTGCCAGCTACTGATCTGGAGACATCTGGAGGAGAGATAACTGTAGAAGATATAAATGAGATTTTGCTTGAATATCCGGAAAGGGCCTTGGGTCTGGCCGAGATGATGAACTATCCCGGGGTAATTTTTCGAGATGAGAAGGTGATCAGAAAGCTACAGATAGCTAAAGATTACTTGATCGATGGCCATTGTCCTGGTCTTGGTGGCAAGGATCTCAATGCCTATATTTTGGCCGGTCCATCTAGTGAACATGAGGCAAGCCTGTTGGATGAGGCCCGTGAGAAGCTGAGAAAAGGGATGTATTTGATGATTAGAGAGGGGAGTACGGCAAAGAATCTCAAAGAACTGGTACCATTATTTAAGGATACGATCTCATCGAGGATCTCTTTTGTCACAGATGACCGACATGCTGATGAATTGGATTCTGTAGGTCATCTTGATTACACGATTCGGGAAGCTATTAGACAAGGGTTAGATCCAGTTAGGGCTGTTCAAGCAACCACAATCCAGACAGCCGAATATTTTGGGTTAAAGGGCAGAGGGGCTATAGCCCCTGGATATAAAGCCGATTTTATAATATTGAACGACTTGGATTCCTTTGACATCAATATAGTCTACCTAAATGGGGAGAAGCTGTCCTCTCAAAGCTTTGGTAACCAATCTACAGCAAAATTGCCATTAAGTATGAATCTGCCGGAGCTAAAAAGGGACACATTACACATCCCATACCCCGACAGTGGGACATGTCAGGCAAAAGCGATACAGATCGTTCCGGGCCAGATAGTGACTCAAAAAAGATTGATTCATCCGTTGAAAAAAGATAGCCTCGCCTGGCCGGATCCTGAACAAAATCAGGCTAAATTGGCTGTTATTGAACGACATCACCAAACCGGCAACATTGGACTGGGCTTTGTCTCTGGTTTGGGTCTTTCTTGTGGGGCGATTGCTAGTACAGTTGCGCATGACTCTCACAATCTTATATTGGCCGGGATTGAGGATCAGGATATGATTTTGGCGGCCAGGGTGGTCAATGAAATGAAAGGCGGGTTTACGGTCATTAGAAATGGAACTACTTTGGCCAAGCTTCCCCTGTCGCTAGGTGGTTTGATGAGTAAGGCTGATGTTCAGGAAGTCTCCTCTGAGTTGACTATGATAAACAAGGCTGTTTTGGAGCTTGGTTGCCCAGAAGAGCTAAATGTCTTTATGATTCTTTCATTTCTCGCCTTGCCTGTCATACCAGAGATACGCCTTACAGATATGGGGCTGGTTGATGTTAATCAATTCACTTTGACCGATCTTTGGGAATAGAAACTGAAGACCCCAGGGGTTTTCAAAGACCGGATTGAGAAGGGGGTAGTATGGTTAACCCCTTTAGCCGGAGTAGAAGATTGCCTTGATGAGAGTAGTTGATCAGATTTGATCCTGGAGTGAGGGTGGTAATAACCGAGCGTCCAACAATATATCGACCCTGGCCATGGGCTAGGTCCCATGTCCTTATGCCCCAGATATTGTGGAAAACAAGGATTTGCTGCTTATACATGCCCAGATAGAGCATGATATGTCCTGGTAGGCTGAGAAAGGAAAAGAAAGGGATAGCCTTTGTCTTGATCAAGTTCCTTTTTTCCTGAGGCGTTTTTGATTCCAATGAGATAACGTGTCCTGATTTAGCCTGTTGTGAGGAATTCCTGGGGAGCAACAGACCAAATACTTTGAATAAATCCTGTATAGTGGCCGAACAATCCCTATTATGGTAAAGGCCTCCCCAACCATAAGGCTGGTTGATCATTTCCCCGGCAATTACAGCGATATTTCTTGGAGAAAGTGAAAGAGGGAATAAAGCTGAACATCTGGTAGGTAAAAAAGAAGTTAAAAGAGAAGCCGAACCATTAAGATTTTTCCCGGCCAAGGCAACTTGGAAATTGGCCTTATCCTGGTCCAGGAGGGGAAAGATAGTGCCAAGGTTAGCCATAAAACGGAATTGACCCTTTTTGTCCTTTATTGGCACTGAATCCTGTAAAGAAACAACAAAGGGATGTCTTTTGAATTTATTGACAAATTGGCTGTCGATCCGGGCAATATCAAAGGTGTTGACCCATCCTGATACAGTGGCGGTCTGGGCCAGAAACCAGGCCTTGTCCTTTGATACATGAGTAAGTAGAATCGGTGTGTTGGCAGGTAAAAGGCTGTTTTGAAACATATCAAAAGGAAAACCCTCACCTGGCTTTTGATAGTCATAAAAGGCCGGTTCCAGGCTGGGCATAACCCTTATGTCCGTCGGACGGACAGTAATAGCCCTTTTGTGTATGGATGGATATGATTGGACCTGGCAATTGGCAACAAGCTTTTGCCACCAGTGCTCTGATTTAGGTTGCAGGTTGGGGCCAAAGAGATTTTTATCGGCAAATGTTTCAATACCCCAAAAGACATCCCTGGCTCGATATAGGGGTTCGGAGGTATGCCAGGGAGCAAAGTGGGCTTGGAGAAAACTTTGAGTGAGGGACTTATGAGCATTTTTGTCAATCAGTAAAGTTTTACTGTCATCCTTGTCCAGATAATGGACAGGGTCTTGCGGCAAGTTGTGAAGATCTTGTAATTGTTTTTGGTCTAGATATTGGCAGCAAGATTGAAGTAAGACGGTAAAGGCGATCAAAAATACAGCTGTTCTTTTCATGGTTCTTATCTCCCTATGAGAGATGAGTGAGTAACAGAATAAAATATTAGACATTTGAAAAAAGTAAGAAACTCTACAGTCAAAAGATAAAAAGTTAAAAAGAAAGCTCCTTTTTTAACCCTTGCAATCGGCTAAACATATACGAAAAATACACTATGAATGATTGAGCTTTGGATTGCAAGTCTTGGAATGATTGATGAAAAGCTCCCGATAAGCTTTTGAAATTATTCTTATAAATTTCAATTCTTCTTTTCGTGTTTTTTCGTGTGTTTCGTGGGCTAAATTCTTTTCATGTTAGGCCTCAGACCTAGGTATTTAATCGTAGATGAGAACTATTAAAGACCAAATGATTGTCTGGAAATGCAAATTTGGGTAAGTATAAAAACAAATTGTTCCAAATTGACTTGACAGAGGTCATAAAATATTGATAAATATTTTGTCTCTTTTAAAGGCGCGTAGCTCAGGGGTAGAGCACTTGCTTGACGCGCAAGGGGTCAGGAGTTCAAATCTCCTCGCGCCTATAATCTGATATAATATAGGGAGGCTTCTGCCTCCCTATTTCGTTTGGGGCATTTAAGGAGGAGTAGGTGCAGGTACGGATAGAAGAGAATGTTGTTGAGGCTGAGGAAGGCCAAACATGTTGGCAAATCCTCAGTCAGACTCTTAGTGGAAAGAAGCTCAAACAGACAGTTGCTTGTAAGTGTGACTCTGATTTGATTGATTTGTCTGGTCATATCCCGTATGATTGTCAGAATATTGACCCTATATTGCTTGATAGTCCTGAGGGATTCCACATCCTCCAACACAGTACCGCCCATATTATGGCTCAAGCGGTTAAACGCCTTTTCCCAAAGGCAAAGGTGACCATTGGTCCTGCCATAGAGAAAGGCTTTTACTATGATTTTGATTTTGAAAGAAGTTTTACTCCGGATGACCTAGAGGCCATCGAAAAGTCTATGGCTGATTCTATAGCCGCTGATTTGCCCTTTGAACGAAAAATAATCTCCAAGAAAGAGGCTAGGAAACTCTTCTTGGAAGAAAACGAAAACTATAAGCTGGAACTGTTGGATGAGATTGATGATGACTATGTCAGTATCTATTCCCAAGGTGAGTTTACTGATCTTTGCCGGGGCCCCCATCTACCCTCTACTGGTTTTGTAAAGGCATATAAGCTGACCTCGGTAGCTGGGGCATATTGGCGAGGGGATGAAAACAGGCCCATGTTGCAGCGAATTTATGGTACTGCCTGGCCAACAGAAAAGGATCTCAAAAGCTATCTCAACAGTTTAGAAGAGGCCCGAAAGAGAGATCACAGGAAGTTAGGGGCTCAACTGGATCTGTATAGTTTCTCTGACGAGGCTGGTCCTGGGATGCCCATCTTTCATCCCAAAGGGGCTTTAATCAGAACAATCCTTGAGGACTTTGAGGTACGAGAGCATTTAAAGCGTGGCTATCAACTTGTTCAGGGACCGCAATTGTTACGTAAAGAACTATGGGAAAAATCAGGACATTACGCTAACTATAGTGAAAATATGTATTTTTCAAAAATAGATGATCAGGTCTATGGGTTAAAGCCTATGAACTGCTTGGCCCATATGCTCATCTATAAGTCTCAGATTAGAAGTTATAGGGAGCTGCCGATACGCTATTTTGAGTTGGGGACAGTGCATAGGCATGAGAAATCAGGGGTTCTTCATGGCCTTATGCGGGTAAGGCAGTTTACTCAGGATGATGCACATATAATATGTCGTCCTGATCAGCTTCAGGAAGAAATCAGAGCTATTACCTGTTTTGTCCAGGATGTCATGAGGCTCTTTGACTTTGAATATTGTATTGAGATATCTACAAAACCTGAAAAGTACATTGGCAGCGATGATGATTGGTCCAGGGCTCTGGAGGCACTGTATAAGGCTTTGGATTCACAAGGTCTGTATTATGATATTTGTGTAGGGGAAGGAGCATTTTATGGCCCCAAGATAGATATTAAGATTAAGGATGCCATAGGACGATACTGGCAGTGTGCCACAATTCAATGTGATTTTACTTTACCAGTTCGATTTGATTTGTCATACATTGGTCAAGATGGGGAGAAGCACCGTCCGGCTATGCTGCACAGGGTAATTCTCGGTGCGGTTGAGAGATTTATGGGGGTATTAATTGAGCATTATGCCGGAGCTCTGCCGACATGGTTAGCACCGGTTCAGGCCAGGGTTTTGACCATAAATGAGGATCACATTGGTTATGCTAAAGAATGTACAGATTTTCTTCAAAGTCAGGGGCTGAGAGTAGAAAATGATTTTCGAAATGAAAAGCTTGGTTTTAAGATTCGGGAAGCCCAAGTCTCTAAAATTCCGTATACATTAATTGTTGGTGATAAAGAGGTCCAAGAATCAAATTTAAATGTTAGAATTCGAGGCAATAATCAGAGTTATCCTATGGGATGCCAAGAGATTATAGACATGGTTGGTCAAGATTGCCTTGAACCTTTTAAAAGGGGAGGAATGAACTATAGCTTCAACTACTAATGCGCGACGTAATAAACAAATCAGATCACCAGAGGTGCGAGTGATTGATGACAATGGTGAACAACTTGGGGTTATGAAATTACAGGAAGCTCTCGGTTTAGCAACTGAACAAGGCGTTGATCTGGTCGAGGTAGCCCCTAAGGCCCAGCCTCCTGTCTGCAAACTGATGGATTATGGCAAATATGTCTATCAGATGCGTAAAAAACAGCAGGAGGCCAAAAAGAGGCAGACTCAGGTGCAGCTAAAAGAGGTCAAACTGAGGCCAAAGACCGATGAACATGATCTGCAGACCAAGCTCAACCATACACGTAGATTCTTGGCAAACGGTGATAGATGCAAAGTCACCGTGTTTTTTCGTGGTCGAGAAATCGTGCACAAAGAGCAAGGTAAAGAGATTTTAGATAACATTCGGGAACAGCTCTCAGATATTGGCAAGGTAGAGCAAGATCCAAAGCTCGAAGGCAGGGCGATGCACATGATTTTGACGCCACTTTCTCAAAAAAGGGCATGATAAAAGCTGTCAGGACAATCCTAATCTTTTGATTTTGTCTTGATTGAAGCCTTAGGAGCTATTGGTCAATAATTTGATTGCTAAAGCTAAACTAGCAAGACAGTAAAGGCAATCAAATTTTCTTTTCACTAATTCATACTCCGTGTTAGCCTAGATGTTTGGGCGGGAATAACTAAGGATGAAAGTGTTTCTTAACCGTAAAGTACGATCTATGAATCTCCAGGTTAAGATATTCAGTATTTTTAATTTTTGGTCAAAGGTTAACTGTAAACAATAAATCTTCTTTATTACAAAGACGGCGGTTTACGCTCATTATTCTTGGTTCATCGGGTTTGCAGCTTGAGTTCAATTTAATTTAAGGTTAGTATTTCAACACGATATTCGTCTAGGGGAATAAGCCTGGATAACTAGAGGTCTGAGGAGGATATATGCCCAAAATAAAGACACACAAGGGCGCAGCTAAAAGATTCAAGTTCACCGGAAGTGGTCAATTAAGCAGAAGAAAGGCTTTTCACAGCCATATTTTAACCA
>CAYUNZ010000005.1:11347-13996 GCA_964446205.1 uncultured Desulfohalobiaceae bacterium
ACCGGAAGTGGTCAATTAAGCAGAAGAAAGGCTTTTCACAGCCATATTTTAACCAAGAAAACCCCTAAAAGAAAACGCAATTTACGTCAGTCGACAATGGTGAACTCTGCCAATATCAAGGCTACAAAACGTTTGCTTCAGTCCTGAGGGAAAGTCAACTATGCGTTCAAACAAGTAGCGCCTGGACTTAAGCTGTGATTTTTGCCGGCCCTGTACTATGGAAAAATTCTATTAAAACAATTGCAGTGGTCTAATATTTTATATTTTGTCAGATCAAATCTTGGGTAGGAGATAGTTATGCGTGTTAAAAGAGGGAAGACTGCTCATAAGAGGCATAAGAAATATTTGAAAATGGCCAAGGGCTATCGAGGGGCAAGGAGTAAGCTCTATCGAACTGCCCGGGAGACTGTTGAACATGCCCAGGCCAATGCCTATAAGGATCGGAAAAGAAAAAAGCGAGATTTTCGTAAGTTGTGGATCATGCGGATAAATGCTGCAGCCAGACAGAATGGTCTTTCATATAGCCGTTTAATGTCCGGATTATCAAAAAATGGTGTTGATTTAAACCGTAAGGTGCTAGCTGATATGGCTGTCAATGATCAATCCGGTTTCAATAAATTGGCTGAACTTGCCAAAACTAAGGTGTGAGATGTTGGAAGCACAATCCGCTGAGGAATTTGTCAATTCTCTTTATCAGATTGTTACAGAATTTGAGACAGTTATTGACTCAGTGACTTCCGAACCGGATTTAGAGGATTTAAGGGTTAAGTATCTGGGAAGAAAGGGGAAATTAGCTAAGGTTATGGGCAATCTGCCCGGACTGTTATCTGATGAACGCCCTTGGGCCGGAAGAAAGGCCAATGAGATTAAAAAAAGGCTTCAATCCCTACATGACCAGAAAAAGAAAGAGCTGGAGACTAGACAAGAGCAGGCAGACAGGCAGCAGTTTGATGCTACATTGCCCGGCAGAACCCCGTGGATAGGTTCTGTGCATCCAGTCAATCTTGTCTTGGACGAGATCTGTGATGTCTTTACCTCAATGGGTTTTGACATCGTCAACGGACCGGAAGTAGAAACAGATTTTTACAATTTCGAGGCCCTAAATATTCCTCCAAATCATCCAGCCAGGGATATGCAGGATACTCTTTATGTCACTGATTCTATAGTACTGCGAACCCATACTTCGCCTTTACAGATTCGGACTATGCTTCGTCAGAAACCGCCTCTTGCTGTAATTGCTCCTGGAAAGGTTTTTCGACGGGATGCCGATGTAACTCATACACCGATGTTTCATCAAATTGAGGGGCTTTTGGTGGACTATCAGGTCACAATGGCTGATTTGCGCGGAGTCTTGACATGTTTTGTCCAAAAGGTCTTTAGCAAAAAGACACAAATCAGATTCCGTCCCAGTTTTTTCCCTTTTACAGAGCCAAGCGCTGAGGTGGATATCAGTTGTGTTATTTGTGGAGGCAGTGGTTATATTGGCCAAGAACCTTGCCGAGTTTGTAAACAAACCGGTTGGGTAGAAATATTGGGATGCGGTATGGTTGATCCAAAAGTCTTCCAGGCGGTAAATTATGATCAGGATGCATATACCGGTTTTGCTTTTGGCCTTGGAGTTGAGCGTGTAGTCATGCTCAAGTATGGTATCAATGATCTGCGATTATTTTTTGACAATGATACTCGATTCTTAAATCAATTCCCACACCTGTCCCTTGCATAGAGGATAGAGATATGCTTTTGAATGTTAGTTGGCTCAAAGAACTAGTGCCTTATCAGGGGACATTGGAGGAACTGGCAGATAGTTTGACAATGCTTGGCCTGGAGGTTGAGGAACATCTTAGACCATTCTCTTATTTACAACCCATTGTGGTAGGTTATGTCCAGGAGTGTCAATCACACCCAAATGCAGACATACTTTCTTTATGCCAGGTTGAAATCGGACAGGAAGACCCTGTATCCATTGTTTGTGGTGCTCCGAATATCAGGCAAGGCCAGTTTGTTGCTGTAGCTCCATTAGGTCATACTTTACCTGATGGGCTCAAGGTTAAAAAGAACAAAATCCGAGGGGTCGTTTCTGAGGGGATGATCTGTTCAGAAAAGGAATTACATTTGAGTGAGGACCATACCGGAATAATGGTTTTAGATGCTAATCAAACTCCTGGTCTTTCATTGCCCCAGGCCCTTGGAATTGATGATGATGTCTTTGATATCGGTATAACTCCAAATCGCGGTGATTGCCTCAGTGTGCTCGGACTTGCTCGAGAAGTAGCTGCTTTTTTTTACCTACCTCTGAACCTGCCAGAGATCAGATTGCAGGAAACAGAAAGCTCAAGGGATGGTGATCTTGAGGTACTAATTGAGGACGGCAATGATTGCCCGATGTATCAGGCCAGAATTATTCGCGACATGACGGTGGCCCAGAGTCCGGACTGGATGAGGTATAGACTCATGGCCTCAGGAATACGTCCAATTAACAATATTGTGGACATTACCAATTATGTTCTGCTTGAGTCTGGTCAACCGCTTCATGCCTTTGATGAGGACCTAGTTAAAGGCAAGACCATAAGTGTTGCTCTGCCCAATTCACAGACCAAGATAAAGACTCTTGATGGTGAAAATAGATCCTTGACTACGGAGGATTTGGTT
>CAYUNZ010000005.1:14096-37854 GCA_964446205.1 uncultured Desulfohalobiaceae bacterium
ATATGCCCAAGGTCGAGTCATAAATGACCGAATCAAAAAGGAACCAAAGGTCTTTAGGCCTTGCAAAGTAGCATTTCGACCTTCAAAAACAAGGTCCCTCTTGGCTCTTGATATAAATGAGCAAAGTTGTGCTGAGACTTTGCAGCGTCTGGGGTGCAGGATTAAGAATCCCGATAATCAATCTTGGGAAGTAACCCCTCCTCCATACAGATTTGATTTGAAGAGAGAGGTTGATCTGATTGAAGAGATAGCAAGATTTTACAGTTTTGAAAATATACCAACCCATATCCCAAAAATTGCCAAATCACTTGAAGCAAATGACAAGACTATTTCCTATTTATCCAAAAAACCGAGCTATGAGTTTATAAGGAATGTACGTTTCTGGGCCATGGGTATAGGATTGCAGGAGGTTATAAACTTTAGTTTTGTCAGCAGATCTGAATTGGAACGGTTTGGTCTCTCAGGACAGGATTGGGTGATGATTCAAAACCCTTTGAGTACCGATCAAGATACTATGCGTCCCTTTCTTGCTCCGGGGCTACTTCAAAATCTTCGTCTTAATGTAGATCAAAATAATAATAACTTGAGGATGTTTGAGATTGCCTGTGTCTTTAGTAAAGACTATGAGAGCGAGACCTTGACCCAGGAAAGAAGTAAACTAGGTATACTTTTACATGGCCAACGATATCCGGATCAATGGCCATGGGTAAGGGAAAATACTGATTATTTAGATATAAAAGGAATGGTAGAACATTTGTTGTCCCATCATATAATAAAGGGTGCAGAATATAGTCAAAGGGACGATCATCCTTACCTCAACCCTGCAGTGGATATTTATTATCAAGGCATTTATTTGGGAGAAATAGGTCAGTTAAGCAAAGATCTGGCTAAATCCTACCATGCCCGAAATCCTGTCTGGATTACTGAGATTGACATACAGACAATTCACAAAATCTACCAAAATGTCCTTATAGAATATAAGCCCTGGCCAAAATACCCACCGGTACATCGTGATATGACCCTTATTGTCGGGTCAGAGATTAAATATGAAGATATTGTCTCCACGATAACCGGATCAAATATCAGCTATCTGGAAGATATTGCTTTGCAAGATGTTTATCATTCCGAAAAGACCACGGAAAGGCATTTTACCTTTCGAATGACTTATCGCCATCCCCAAAAGACAATGACTGATAAAGAGGTGGATAGGGTGCATACAAAACTTGGTGATATCCTGTCCCAATCGTTGCCGATACATTTCCCATAAGCTAAAGCCCTATAAAAGATCCTGCCTTATAACATGTTCCTGCTAGGAAAAGACTCTTTGGCAAACCAATTTACATGGTCTTTTTTGCCGGCGTGGGGCTTGTATGTTCATAATTATCGGTAATATTGGAATTTGTATTTGAGAATTCGGTATAACTATTTAGCTCATTCAAAATGGAAAGATCCAGGGAGAAACACACATATAAAATCGGAGATGTTGCCAAAAAGTTGGATTTGGAACCCTATGTATTGCGATTTTGGGAGAATGAATTTCCCCAGCTACAACCTATTCGTTCCCCAAAAGGTCAAAGACTCTATACAGAAGATCATATCGTTTTGATATCCAGAATCAAAAACTTGCTTTATGAGCAAGGTTTGACTATTGAAGGTGCAAAACGGAGATTGGATGAAAATGCCGATTGGTTGAAGTTTATTCAGGAGCTTGAAACTGAGCTACAAGAGATCAAAAATATACTCTTAAAATCTGATTGACAAACTAATACTTATTTTCCTGCCTTTTGATTGCTTTATATTCTCTCGACTGAGAATCATGTCTTTATCTGAGTCATTGGTTAATGCTCAGGTCTGTTGAGTCAGAGACTAGCAGTTCGTAAAACATTTTGTTATTTTCTACCCTTATCAATTAATGTCAACCTTAAATGATTAAAGGAGTGGACATGGAATTTTCAAATCGAATCCTTAAAGTAAAACCATCAGCCACATTAACGATCAATGCCAAAGCCGGGGAGATGAAGGCCCAGGGGAAAAATGTCATAAGTCTTGCAGCAGGAGAACCGGATTTTCAACCGCCTGAGCATGTCATGCAAGCTGCCCATGATGCAATTTCTCAGGGTTTGACCCGTTACACCCCAGTACCAGGACTGCCTGATCTTTTAGATGCTGTGGCCGGTTATTTTAAGAAATTTTATGGTCTTGATATAGATAAAAGTATGGTTGTGACCACAAATGGAGGGAAACAAGGCCTATATAATCTGCTTCAGATCTTATTAAATGACAAGGATGAGGTTTTGATCCCTGCCCCGTATTGGGTCAGCTATCCAGACATGGTTAATCTATCGGATGGTAAACCGGTTATGGTCCCGACAGACCCGGATCGAAACTTTCTGACCAATCCAGAGACTCTGGAGCAATATTTATCTTCAAAAACAAAGGTTTTGATTTTGAATAGCCCCTCAAATCCGACCGGATGTCATTATACTCAGGATCGGTTTGATAAGATTGTGGAGTGGGCACTAGAGAAAGGGCTGTTTATAATTTCTGATGAGATATATGATCAATTGGTTTATCCTCCAGCTGAATCGACTTCTGCAACCAAATGGCTTGATAAAGCGCCTAAACAGGTAGCCGTTGTCAATGGTCTTTCCAAGAGTTTTGCTATGACCGGATGGAGGATTGGATATGTAGTCTCCCATGCTGATATTATTAAAAATTTATCAAAGATACAGGGTCAAAGCACTTCCAATATATGTTCAATAGTCCAAAAGGCCGCTTTAGCCGCATTACAGGGATCGTGGGATTTTTTGGAGGAAAAGCGTCAGAATTTCATCCAACGTCGGGACAAGGCTCTGGAGATTATCAATTCCTGGTCTGGTGCTGAATGTCCACGTCCAGACGGTGCTTTCTATGTTTTTCCCAGGCTGGATAGCTATTATAATGAGAAAGTGCCAGATTCTACTGCCTTGTGTGAATATTTGCTTGATAAATCTGAGGTGGCACTGGTTCCGGGTGCTGCATTTGGTGATGATCGATGTGTACGTTTCTCATATGCCTTGGATGAGGAGACCATGATGACAGCTATGCAAAGGGTTGGACAGGCCCTTAAGGATCTATGATCTGATTCAAGGATCTCATGGTGATATATTCGCAGCTGGGAAAGGGGTCTTTTAAGTTTATTTGTTGGGGGAGACCTCAAAGAACGTTGACCGTGAACCGTTGACCGTTGACCGAAGAAATAAGAATAAAAGGGTAATTTCTTAATCTCTTCATCTTGCGGTTCACGGTGAACGGTCAACGTCTTCTTTCATGCTTCGTTGTCCAGCCCTTTCAAAAGGGCTGGATGATGGTTAAAAAGAAAGACCTTTTTCATAGGGATAAACTAATAGCCAATATTTTATTTCTAATTCAGCAAAGGATCGTTTTATCATATCTAAGCCATTTCAATATGATTCAGCTCACCCTTTTCAGCTGGTCAAGTTTTTGTCCTGGAGTTCTTTAGTCCTGATTTTGGCCTCTAGTTTATTAATGGTTTTTATAATCGGCAACTATGCTAAGCAAACCATAATGAAGAAGAACCAAGAGTTTGCCCTCTTATTGGCTGAAAACTTGAATCATCAAATATATCAAAAGTTTGTATTGCCCACAGCTCTTGGTTTTGGCAAAATCGAGTTAAAGAATCCTTCCCAGTATGAACGTCTTGACCAGGTTGTTCAATCCACTATTCATGGATTTAAGGTCCTCAATGTTCGAGTATATGATTTGAAAAATGACGTCTCCTATGCAACGGAAAAGTCTTTGATCAATAAAAAGGATTTGGGTGGACTAGTGGTTAAGGAGGCCATGAATGGTCAAATGAATTTTGAGATCGTCAATAAAAAAGGTATAAAATGGTCCTTCCTGGAGTTTCATTTCCCCAATCAGAGCTATATTATGAGGACCACTTTTCCCTTGCGTATAGAACAAGGTTTGAATCCAGAGTCTCAAGGACCCATAATTGGGGTCCTTCAGTTTACACAGGATATTACATCTGACTATAAGACAGTTATTTATTTCCAGGGTGTTATTGCTATCATTATTTTGGTCTCTTCTTTCATATTATTTTTTATCCTCTATATGATGATCCGTAAAGCTGATAGGATTATTGCTGAAAGGGCTCTGGAAAAAGAAAAGTTGGAACGGCAGCTCCATCAAAATGAGAAGCTGGCCAGTATGGGGCGAATGCTGTCTAGTATTGCCCATGAAATAAAGAATCCATTGGGGATTATTCAAAGCAGTTCCGAGTTCTTGTATAAAAGGAGTCTTGATCAGCAAAACACTATCAATAGACTGTCAAGGGCTATATTTGAGGAAGCTACGCGCCTTAGTAGAATAGTCAATGATTTTTTGGATTATGCCCGACCCAAGCAGTCTAAGTTGAGTGATGTCAATCTAGTTGAAATACTCCAACAAGTTATTAATTTTTTGTCTTCAGAGATAGAGAAGCAAGCTATAGAGATTGAATTGGATGTCCCGGAATCAATAGATATCAAAGGAGACCACGATCACTTGTACAGGGCTTTTTACAACATTATTTCCAATGCTTTTCAGGCTGTTAAAGAATCGGGTAAGATCAAGATCCAATGGGATAGTGATCGATTTGAACTACTCTTTTGGGATAATGGCCCTGGCTTTGACCAGGTATTGCTGGATAAGTATCTGGAACCATTTTATACAACCAAAGATACCGGTACAGGCTTGGGGTTGGCAATTGTCGACAATATTCTCAAAAACCATGGGGCAGAAATAACACTTGATAATGCACCTGAAGGTGGGGGATTGGTCAAGATTAACTTTAAGGACTAGTAAGGTGTCCTTATTGCTAGAGTCAAGATCAGAGCAAAATATCTCAAGAGAAAATGTTTATGACTACAAAAAATAATGTCCTGGTTGTAGATGATGAGCAAAATTATCTCTTTTTGCTGGAGACCTTGCTTGGGGAAGAAGGATATTCTGTAACCACAATACAGGACTCTGAGCTGGCCCTTGATTATCTGTCCGAGTCTGAGGTGGATATTGTTATTACTGACATGAAGATGCCCAATGTCACTGGGCAGGATATTTTGGAATATGTCAAGAAGAATTACCCATATATACCAGTATTGATCATGACTGCTTACGGTAGTATTAATGGGGCAGTTGAGGCTATGAAATGTGGGGCCTTTGACTATATCAACAAGCCCTTTTCCAATGATGAGCTGCTCCTCTCCGTCAGTAAGGCGGCCAAAATGAGCCAGACCGAGAGACAGAATCGTATTCTTCGTCAAAATCTGGCCGAACGATATGGTGTACATAACATTATCGGTCGTAGTAAGGCCATGAGAGAAGTTCTTGATCTAGTGGATAGAGTGGCGCCTAGTAATAGTAATGTCCTTATTACCGGTGAATCTGGAACTGGGAAAGAGCTTGTGGCTCAAGCTATTCACTTTACTTCAAACCGGAAAAACGGTCCATTTATACCGGTCAATTGCATGGCTTTAAATCCCGGTGTGCTAGAAAGTGAGCTGTTTGGCCATGAGAAGGGATCTTTTACCGGAGCTGTAGTTAAGAAACGCGGTCGGTTTGAGACTGCCCATAAAGGGACGATCTTTCTAGATGAGATAGGGGAGTTATCTCAGGACCTTCAGGTCAAACTTTTGAGGGTGATTCAAGAGCACTCTTTTGAAAGGGTGGGTGGGACAGAATCGATCCAGGTAGATATACGCATTGTTGTAGCGACAAATAAGGATATAAAATCATTGGTCAGCCAAGGGACGTTTCGTGAGGACCTTTTTTATAGACTAAATGTGGTTCAGATTCATTTGCCGTTGTTATGTGAGCGTATGGAAGATATCCCTATTCTTGCTGGTTACTTTTTGAAAAAATATAGCCAGGAAAACAATAAGACATTGCTAGGATTTACTTCTGAAGCCATGCAGGCTCTAATGGCCTATGAGTGGCCGGGTAATGTTCGGGAGTTACAGAATGTTGTCGAGAGATGTGTAGTCCTGGCTAGGGATGATCATATAAATTATGAAGATCTCCCGGGGGAATTGAAAGAAGAATCGGCTCAGTTCAAGACTGCAGCTGATATGTTACCAAGTGAGCTAAATTTAAGTGAAACCCTGGAAAAGATCGAATCGGCTCTGATAAGAAGGGCTTTGGTCAGAAACAAATTTGTCCAAGTAAAGGCTGCTGAGAGTTTGGGCATCTCAAAGAGCTTGCTCCAATACAAGCTCAAGAAGTATAATATCTCCGGGAAGTCATAATCTTTTCAGCTTGGTTGCTAAAGAATAAAAGATGATCAAACAGGAGAGTGTAAAAGGCTATATTCAAGGTTTGAAAGAATCATCGCGATTAGGCAGGCAGGTAGTTCATCATGAGAGACTTGCTGCTCAGACCGCCCAATATGCGAAGTTATCCAAACCTTGGCCTCAATCTATTCAAGAACTCCTGGCAAAATTATCAATACCCAACCTATATTCCCATCAAATCCAGGCCATAGATGCAATTCGAGATGGCACGCATACGGTCATAGCCACCCCCACGGCTAGTGGTAAGACCTTGATTTATAACCTGCCTGTACTGGAAAAAATTCTGCAAGATCAAAAGACTACTGGTCTATATATTTTCCCTTTAAAGGCTTTGGCACAGGATCAACTTCGCGCCTTTAATGAACTTCTACAACCATTAAAACTGGAGAGTAAAGTCAGATCTGCTATTTACGATGGGGATACTCCCTCCAGGAAGCGTCTGGAATTGCGAAGAAACCCACCAAATGTCCTGATGACCAACCCGGAAATGCTTCATTTGGGTATTTTGCCCTATCATAACAGGTGGAGTCATTTTTTGGCCAATCTTGATTTTGTTGTTGTCGATGAAGTCCATACCTACCGGGGGATTATGGGTTCGAATATGGCTTGGGTCTTTCGACGGCTTATCCGTGTCTGTCAATATTACCAGTCTAGACCGACATTTATATTTTCCTCGGCTACCGTCGGTAATCCAAAACAATTGACCCATGATCTGACTGGTCTAAAAACTTATCCAATTATTAGCAGCGGGGCCCCACAGGGCAAGAGGCATATCATCTTCCTTAATCCTTTGGAGGGTGCCGCCCAGACTGCTGTGCTACTTTTGGAGGCGGCTCTTCCAAGGGGACTGCGGACAATTGTATATTCCCAATCACGTAAAATGACTGAATTGATAGCTCTTTGGGCCTCAGAGAGGTGCGGTAGCTACGGTAAGTATATTAGTGCTTACAGATCCGGTTTTCTTCCGGAAGAGAGGCGGGAAATCGAGATTAAACTGGCCAGTGGTCAATTACTGGCGGTTATATCAACAAGTGCTCTGGAGTTAGGTATTGATATAGGAGAGTTGGATCTTTGTATCCTTGTAGGATATCCCGGTTCTGTGATGGCTACCTGGCAACGGGCCGGCCGAGTTGGGAGGCAACAGCAGGAGAGTGCCATCATCCTTGTCGGGCATGAGGATAGTCTTGATCAATACTTTATGCATAACCCAAAACAATTCTTTAGACTCCCAGCAGAGGAGGCTGTGGTTAATGCTTATAATCCAGTTATCTTGTCACGTCACCTGCAATGTGCTGCAGCTGATCTGCCTATTTCCGGACAGGAAGCTTTATGCCAGGACAGTTATGTTCAGGAATCTCTTCAAAGATTGGCCAGAGAACAACTTTTGTTGGTCTCACCTAATCGACAACATTTCTTTGCCGCTCAAAAAGATATCCAGAGGGAAATCCAGTTACGGGGGGCGGGACAATCATTGCAAATCATTAATTTACAGACGAATCAATCCATAGGTAGCATTGATCGGTATCGTTCATACCGAGAAACACACCCTGGAGCTGTCTATCTGCATCGAGGGAAAACCTACCTGGTCAATGAGATGCAAAACGAACATGATACGGTTACAATCAAACCGGCAACAGTAAACTATTTCACAAGGGTCAGGATAGAAAAAGATACCAAGATCCTTAAATCTTTAGACGAGCGATATGTAGGTCAGAATCGGATTGGATATGGGCGATTGAGGGTTACGGAAAAGGTGATTGGCTATGAGCAGAGAAGGGTAAAGGGTCAACAATTGATCAATCTTGTCTCATTGGATATGTCGCCATTGGTTTTTGAGACCGAAGGGATATGGATCGCTATGCCAGCTTGTCGACAAAAGGAGGTTGAAGAACATCATCTGCATTTTATGGGAGGTATCCATGCCTTGGAGCATGCCTGTATAGGGATTCTGCCTTTATTGATCCTAACTGACCGTAATGACTTGGGAGGTATCTCCGAGCCTATGCATTCACAACTCTCTCAGGCAGCTGTCTTTATTTATGAGGCAGTTCCTGGTGGGGTTGGACTGGCTAAACAAGCTTTTGCAAGGGTTGAAGAGCTTTTTGACAGGACCTTTGAGGCTATTTCCAACTGCCCATGTGAATTAGGCTGTCCCTCATGCGTACATTCCCCTAAATGCGGATCCGGTAATCGACCTCTGGATAAGCAGGCTGCTCTGTTACTTCTCAAATCCCTGGCTCCATCATATAATCTACTGGGCTATAAAAATAGGCACATTGTCAAAGAATCCTCCAAAAAAGGGACTGGTTACTTTAGCGGTTTTTTACCACCTACAAGTAATCATGAGTCGAAGTTTTCGGGGAAGAGAGAAAGGAAAGTAAGCTACGGTGTATTGGATATTGAAACCAAGAGGTCGGCCAAGGAGGTAGGAGGATGGAACAGGGCCAGTGATATGGGTTTGAGTTGTGCTGTTTTGTATGAATCCTTGAAGGACTCTTATTTCAGTTACTTGGAAGCCGATATACCGGAGCTAGTTCAACGTTTAAAGGTTCTTGATCTGGTGGTAGGATTCAATATTAATAAATTTGATTACCGAGTTCTACAGGCATATGTTGACTACAGTCTCGACAGTCTGCCAACTTTAGATCTGCTTGATATAATTTATCATAGGCTTGGTTACCGTATCTCTCTGGACAATTTGGCTGAGGCCACACTTCAGTTGAATAAGAGTGCTGACGGATTGAAAGCCATTAAGTGGTGGAAGCAAGGGGAGATTGAGAAATTATTACAGTATTGTGAACAGGATGTCAGAGTGACTAATCATCTTTATCTCTATGGTCAGGAACATGGCTGTCTTTATTTTTACAATAAGGCCAAAGGCAAGGTCAAAGTCTTGGTTAATTGGGGATAAAAGATGTTGACTGTTAACCGTGGACCATCATCCGAAGAATATTAACATCCATGCAACAATTGCATAGCTAAAAGATTTTTTATACTAATTGAATCTAATATTATAACCTTAGCAAGCATGCATCTTGGACTAAAATCTGTCATTTTACTCATCTGCTTGGTCAGGATTGATTGATCGCCAATAACTACATCCCTTGTTGGGACAAGCCAAGTGTTCACCTCTCGTTTTTGTGCTCTTACTGACCAGTATTTTAGACCCACATTGAGGACATTCTTCCTTGACTGGATAGTTCCAGACAGCAAATTTACAATCCGGATATTTATTACAGGCATAAAATATTTTGCCTTTTTTGGAACTCTTCTCCACCAATTCCCCAGTACAACCTTCTTGTGGACAGGGAACACCGGTACTATAAGACATAACAAATTTACATTTCGGATAATTTGAGCAGGCGATAAATCTATTACCTGTGCGTGATCTTTTTAAAACCAGATCAGACCCACATTGAGGGCACTCCCCCATCTTGGTCTGGTTTTGTGTTTTGTCTTCGGTGATTTGTATCTTTCCGGATTCGTCTCGGACAAAGTTTTTTGTGTTTCGGCAATCCGGGTAACCACTACAAGCCAAAAAGGCGCCATTTCTTCCAAACTTTATGACCATGGGGCGGTTGCAAAGCTCACAAACATGATCGGTTTCCAGTCCTGATTTGACATGGGCCATATTATTTTGAGCCTCTTCAAGGACACTGGTAAATTCTTGATAAAAACTTTGTAAGAGATTGACCCAATCCTTTTCACCCAGGGCGATTTTGTCCAGATCTCCCTCCATTTGGGCTGTGAAACCTATGTCCATAAGTTTTTGAAAGTGGTTGACCAAGAGGTTATTGACTATTTCTCCTAATTCAGTGGGTACGAATTGCCTTTTCTCCAGTCGAACATAGTCACGCTCCTGGATTGTGCTCAGGATCTGAGCATAAGTGGAGGGTCTGCCAATCCCTTTTTCTTCAAGATGACGTACCAGAGATGCTTCGGTATAACGAGGAGGAGGTTGGGTGAACTTTTGTTCTTTAGATAATTTAACCAGCTCTAATTGTTCATCCTTTTGAAGATGGGGAAGTTTGACTTCCTTAATGGCCTCTTCAGGGGAATAAATTTTCAAAAAACCCTCAAATAAAACAGACTCACCTTTGCATCGCCACAGAGTTTCACCTGCCTGGATTGTAACTACAGTATCTAGTAGGTTGGCAGAGGCCATCTGTGAAGCTATAAAACGCTGCCAGATCAAGGTGTACAAGGAGAGTAAATCTTTAGACAGATGATTTCGAGCTTGCTCAGGGGTAATAAAGATATTGACCGGGCGAATGGCCTCATGGGCATCCTGGGAAGAGCCTTTGCTCTTGTAGGATCTGAGCTTGGCTGGCAAGTATTCTTTCCCCAGGTGGTTGCTGATCCATTCCTTAGCTGCAATTTTAGCTTCTTTGGCTACTCTGACTGAATCGGTACGCATGTAGGTTATAAGAGCGGTTGTACCTTCTTGACCCAGCTCGACACCCTCGTAAAGCTTTTGAGCCAAAGTCATGGTCTTTTTGGCGGAAAATCTCAATTTTGTACTGGCTTCCTGCTGTAAGGAGGAGGTTATAAAGGGAGGTTTGGGATGACGCTGGCGTTCCTTTTGCTCAACCGAGCAGACTGAGAATGTAGCCTCTTGTATATATTGGGATATTTCTTCAGCCTGTTGTTTATTGGTGATATTTGGCTTTTTACCTTTAAATTTCCAGAGTTCCGCCTCAAAGGGAGGAGGCGAGGAACTTCGAAGAGAAGCCTTGAACAACCAGTACTCCTGTGGTACAAAACCTCGTCGTTCTAGCTCCCTTTCAACAATTAGCCTTAAAGCTACTGATTGAACACGCCCGGCAGAAATGCCACGACGTACTTTTTGCCACAACAAAGGTGAAATCTTATAGCCAACCAGTCTATCTAGAACCCTGCGGGCTTGCTGGGAGTGAAAAAGGTTGGTGTTTAGGTCACGAGGATGAACCAGGGCATTATTAACTGCAGAAGAGGTAATCTCATTAAATTGAATCCTTTTGTAGTTTGGATTGTCCTCTTGGATCAGTTCTGCAACATGCCAGGCAATGGCTTCTCCTTCCCGGTCCGGGTCAGGGGCCAGGTAGACCGTACCGGCTTTGCTAGCAGCTGTTTTTAGCTTGTTGACCACCTTTTCCTTTCCGGAGACTATTTGATATTGAGGAGAAAAATAGTGTTCAATATCAACCCCTAAATTTTTTTGGGGCAGATCTCGTATATGGCCGACTGATGCTTCTACAATATAGTCATTACCCAAAAAACGTTTTATGGTCTTGACTTTGGCTGGAGACTCGACAATGATTAAATCCTTGTTCATAATAAAAGGGGCTATAACCATAGATTTCAGAGATTTCAAGCAAAAAATTATAGCAAGATAACTATTTTATTTTATTGTATAAATAATAAGACTCCAGGACTATGCCATAATACAGCTCTAAAGTTCACAAGAAAGGTCCTTTTTCAATTAGTTGTATACGGCTAAAACATTTAAAAAGTAAATCTGATTTTGTACAGAAAGTATATTTATGGAAAAATTAAAAATTCAGGACAGGGCATTTGTCCATTCAGGGACTGTGGCCATAATAGGACCGTCTAATGCCGGTAAGTCGACATTACTCAATGCCTTTTTGGGACAAAAGCTGTCAATTGTTACTTCTAAACCTCAAACAACCAGGAATCGTATTAGTGGCATTCTCAATCAGGAGGATGCGCAGATCTTGTTTATTGATACACCGGGTATCCATCAGGCCAAAGATTCAATGAATCATTATATTGTCAATATGGCCAGGCAGGCATTGTGGGGCACGGATATAGTGATTTTGCTCTTGGACGGAGCTCGTTACACCAAACACCCTGATAGATTTGACATGGACATGTCCTTGTTTCGACAAGAGCTGTTAGACTCGGGCGGATCATTGGTTGTAGGTCTGAATAAAGCAGATCTTATGAATGACAAGAGAGATCTTTTACCCCTTATAGAGCAGTGTTCTGCTCTCTGGCCGGATGCCGAACTGTTCCCTGTTTCTGCTCATAAAGAGATAAACACGGAGTCACTCAAGAATTTCCTTGTTCAAACACTACCACAAGGTCCACCCCTATTCCCTGAAGACCAATTATCTACCCTGCCGATGCGTTTTTTGGCCTCTGAGATCATCAGGGAAAAATTTTTCCAGGAGTTGAGACAAGAGCTCCCTTATTCCATAGCAGTTGAGATTGATCATTGGGAAGAGGTTCCGGAAAGAGACCTTGTCATAATTAATGGTCTGATTTATGTATCAAGGAATAACCACAAACAAATCGTGATTGGACACAAGGGTAGTTTGTTGAAAAAAATAGGTCAGAGAGCCCGTGAAGAACTTATTCCATTCATTGGACAAAGAGTTCATTTGCAACTGTGGGTCAAGGTCAGGCCTCAATGGAATGAGGATAAAAGGCTTTTGGCTCAACTCATTCCTGATATTTAGGCTGGCTCCTTAAGATGAAAAGAACGTTGACCGTAAACCGTTGACCGAAGAAATAAGAATAGAGGGGTAATTTATTAATCTCTTCATCTTGCGGTCTACGGTGAACGGTCAAGGTCTTCTTTCATGCTTTGTCGTCCTAGCTAGGGAGTGTGTCTGTTCACAAATGGAACAATCCTAACCTTTTTTAATGAGACATCCTATATTTGATTTTGAGTATTGACAAAATAAAATGGTCTCTTTGCAGACTTTGGCCTAAGAGCAAAAGAAGGGATTTTTTATGTACGGCCAAGAGATGATAGATAGATGGGAACGGACTCTAGAGAAGATACAAGAAGCAATCTCTAAGTCAGGAAGAGACAAAGAGGATGTCAGGCTTGTGGCGGTATCCAAACTCCATCCGGCTCAGGCTGTTACTGAACTAGCCAAGGCTGGACAGAAGGAATTTGGTGAAAATTATGCCCAGGAGGCCCTACAGAAACAAGCAGAAAATGATGATCCAGGATTGAAATGGCATTTTATAGGTCGGCTGCAGACAAACAAGGCCAAGTATTTAGCTGGGAACTTTGCCTTGATTCATTCCCTAGACAGTTTAAAGATGGCCCAAGCCCTGAACAAAAGACTTACAGACAGTAATTTACGTCAACCAGTGCTGATGCAGGTCAATGTAGCTGATGAAGAACAAAAAGGGGGTGTTGAGGCCAAAGACTTATTCCGGATTGGTCTGGAGATTGAGAAAATTTCCGGTCTTGATTTGCAAGGACTAATGTGCATGCCGCCTTTTTTTTCCGATGGGGAGAAATCCAGGCCATACTTCGCCCGGCTAAGGGAATACAAACTGCAACTTGAAAGTCGATTGGACCGCGGTCTTGAACATCTGTCCATGGGTATGAGTGCTGATTTTGCTCAGGCCATTGAGGAGGGAGCGACCTTGCTAAGGATAGGCACGCAGATTTTCGGACAGAGACCTGACATGGTCTAATTGGATCAGGGGTAATATTTTTGCCGTAAGAATTCTCCTAGAAAGATACTGCCGGCCTGGGCAACGTTTAATGAATCAAAGGAATGATGCATAGGGATTCTTAGGCCAGAATTACACGACTTGGCTACTTTTGGTCGTACCCCTTTATGCTCGTTGCCCAAGACAAGAATTGCCGGATATTTAAGTTCTGTTTCATAGATATTTTGACTGCTAGATTCCATGCCAGCATAATATATCCAGAGTCCTTTTTCTTGACAAGACCTCAAAAATGTGGCCAAGTTAGTTACTCGAGCAATAGGAAAATGGTTTAAGGTCCCGGCTGATGTCTTTGAGGCCCGATCACCCAGGCGAGCGCTGCGGTCTTTGGTCAGTATCATTCCGGCTGTGTCAAAGGCATACAAAGTTCTGATCAAGGTGCCCAGATTGCCTTGATCTTGGATTTGATCACAGCAGATAATGAGTGGTAGTTTTACTTGTTGGAGGCGATCAAGAACCTGTTCTGGTTCTAAAAATCCAGCTGGAAATACAAAGGCTACATAACCTTGATGTCTGACTTTGGTCAAACTATCCAATTTTCTTTGCGGTACAAATTGAAATTTGACAGCATGTTCTCTGCATAACCGAAGGAGATTGCTTTTTTGTCCGGATATATTCTCTTGAACCAATAAGAGTTCTATCTTTTCTGGGCTATGTTTGAAAAGCTCATAGACTGCCTGTTTCCCTACGACAATATTTGTTAATTCTGACATCTAAATACCTGCTTACGGATTTAAATTATGACCAAGAATTTTATCAGTGTTTTTGCCTTCCTTTTGATGGTATTCATCTGTCTTCAAGCTTGTACCTCTGTCAAGGATCGATCTATAGTCAATAAAGATAGAAATCGTCAAGGATCTAAGGTGAATAATTTAAATAAACCGCCTCATGATAGGAAGGTCCAAACCACTCAGACAGAAGGATACGACCATGATCAACCTGGTCTCCAAACCCAGAACGGTAGTCTAAAGGCTTCCAACAAGACCCTTACTTCCAGCTATAAAAAGCTTTTAGAGCCATTAGAGACCAAGCTCAACACTGGGGCCGTTACTTTAGATAGCCGGTCTAAGTCAGAATCAACTAGTCGAAACTCAAAGATTGATACTTCACCCCCCTTACCCGATCTGCAATTACAATTTGATATCCGGGAAACAGAGACAATGTGGGATTTTTATAACTATTACACCCGGAAGAGGTGTAAGATTTTTCAAAGATGGCTCAAACGAGCAGAGAAATATCTGCCTTATATCCGAAAGGTTTTCCGGGAACAGGGACTTCCTGATGATCTTGTATTTTTGCCCCTGGCTGAAAGCGGTTTTAATCCCTGGGCCTATTCTCGAGCCGGGGCAGCTGGTTTATGGCAGTTTATGCCAGCTACAGGCAGGCATTATGGTCTAAAGGTCAATTGGTGGATTGATGAGCGCAGGGATCCCTATAAGTCAACTAAAGCAGCGGCCAAGTACCTGAAGAAGCTGTATGCCCAATTTGACGACTGGTATCTAGCTTTGGCAGCTTATAATGCCGGAGAGGGTACAGTCTGTCGGGCCTTGAAGCGAAGCGGTACTGACAATTACTTTGATCTCAAAGATAAAGAACATTATTTAAAACAAGAGACTCAAAAATACGTCCCAAAATTGTTTGCAATCTTAAAGATTATTAGGAATAAAGAAAAATTCAATTTTGAATCAATTGATTGGAAGGCTTCTGCTAAGCCAATATTTATTTATCTCCCGGGTGGTACTGATCTCAAAGCCTTGTCTAAGGTTATAAATATGGACTGGTCAAAGTTTAAAACCCTAAATCCTGTCTTTCGTAGATCCGTGACTCCACCTGAGCAAAGGATGAAGATCTTTCTCCCTCGGGCAAAGGTAAAGGAGGCCAGAAATTATCTCCAAAGTCATCGAGTCCGTCGATATGCCGGTTGTCTAAGGTACAAGATAAAATATGGGGACTCCTGGTGGAAGTTATCTAGGCAATTCGATATTCCTATTGATGTGCTTAAAAACTTTAATAACATCTCTTCCAATATGTTAAGGCCAGGACAGTCAGTCCTTATACCCAAGTCAAGGTCACATATAGCCACAGGAGAGAGTCAAGGGCAAGCTTATAATCATGAGTACCGAGTTAAAGCCGGGGACAGTTTATGGTCTATAGCCTCTAGGTTTGATATCTCCTTAAAAGAGTTGCGCCAAAAAAACAATTTTTATAGGGATGCCAAGACTCTGCAGAAAGGGCAGAAAATTATTATCCCTGGTCGAGGCAACAGACAAAGTGTCAGAGAATTGGCCAAACAAAGAGCCAACTACAGGATTCAAAAAGGGGATACCCTTTGGGATATCTCTAAACGATTTGGCGTCAGCCTGCAAACATTGCTTCAAGCCAATGGGATTAGTAAGAATGAGCGATTGGATATCGGGATGAAGCTCTATGTTCCGGATATTTCATATTCAGCCAGCCAACTGGCTAAAAAGAGAGCTGGACTGTCTCATAACAAGATTGTCAAATATAGGGTCAGAAAAGGGGACAATGTCTGGAACATTGCTAGGAAGTTTGGAGTTGATACTCATCAGCTTATGTCCTGGAACGATCTCTCTAAAGATGAATACATTCATCCAGGTGAAGAACTAAAAATATATATTGATTGAGATTGGTCCAGCCATTGATCTAAGGATTTAAAGTTCACTTAGGAGATGCTCTTTAGCACCTTTTTCAGAAAAGCATATTCCTGTCCATAAATAGGATTGGGATTTGGCTTGTAATATAAACATATCAAGGCCATTTATTGTCAAACAACCTGCTTTGTTAGCCTCATGTAGTAAAATGGTCTGTGTAGGATTATAAATTAGATCATAGACATACTCAAACCTATGAAGTTCAGTGCTGGGGAAGGGGCTTCTTTGGATCAACTCCCCGGACATGCCCAAAGGGGTGGCATTAATGAGAAGGTTAGCTTGAAGGCTGGTACGATCTTGCCAGTCAACCTTTTGAAAGGGTATCTGACTGTTATGTTCAAGGTTGTTAAGGGTTTCTTGGTTTCTAGAGGTAACAAATATTTGCTGGCTACCGAGTTGCTTTAGGCCGTAAAGACAGGCCCGGCTAGCTCCTCCGGCCCCTAAAATCAGGGCAGATTCAGGTGCTATGGACCGAGTGGTCAGTGAATCCATAAAACCTTGACAGTCCGTATTTTCTCCCCAAAGGAGATTGTCTTTCCAGTACAAAGTATTAATAGATTTGGTCGACAATGCTTGTGGGGTCAAGCTGTCAATATAAGAAATAACTTTTTGTTTAAAGGGCATGGTCAGACTACAACCGTGAATAGGTAGTGTGTGCATACTAACCATGAATTCAGCAAGAGAGTCAGGAGGTAAGGGCCAAGAGAAATAGACAAAAGGCAGATTGTGCTGTTGAAAGGCCCAATTATGCAGAATTGGGCTCAAAGAGTGACCAAGGGGGTAACCTATGATCCCAAATAGTTTCTGGGGAATGAACTGACTTGGCATTTTCAATTTGTCTGAAGATTGGCTATACTATCGGCACCTAATTGGATAGCTTCCTGGTTTTTAGGAATCAAATGGGCATTATGTGCGGCAATGATCTTTTCCAGACTACTTTGTATCTTATCCATGTCAATGATCTGGGTAGCTTGGATCCATGCCCCAATGGCCACCATGTTGGCTAGTCTTATGTTACCAAGCTGAACAGCCAGGTCATTGATAGGGATGTTGTATGAGTGAATTCGGTTATTTTCGATCAGAGACTGGTCGACCATACTTGAATTGACTATCTGTACCCCTTGATCAAGTAATCGTGGTTGAAATTTTTCCAAGGATGGCTGATTCATGGCAATCAGGCTCTTGGGGAAATGTATCACTGGAGAGCCGATATCCTCATTTGAAACGACCACTGTACAATTAGCCGTTCCTCCCCGCATTTCAACACCGTAAACAGGCATATATGTTACCCTTAATCCTATATCCATTGCCGTGTAAGTCAAGAGATTGCCTATTAGTAAGACACCCTGACCACCAAATCCACTGATAATGACATCATAATAAAGGGTCATGACTACTCCGTTTCTTTATCGATATCTTTAAAGGTTCCTAAAGGGAAATAGACGGTTAGCTCATTACCTACCCGCTGATTGGCTTGTAAAGGAGTCATACGCCAGTTGGTGGGACAAGCTGAAATAAACTCAACAAAGCCAAACCCCTGTTTGTTTAGCTGGACATCAAAGGCTCTTTTGAGAGACTTTTTAGCCTGATTCAAATGCTTGATGGAATCAACAGCGACCCGGGCCGAATAGGCAGTACCTTTTAAGGAACCGATAAGCTCAGCCATTTTTAACGGGCAACCATCGTTGTCTTGGTTCCGTCCCATTGGGCTCGTGGTTGTTTTTTGTCCAACCATGGTTGTAGGGGCCATTTGTCCACCAGTCATACCGAAAACTGTATTGTTAACAAATATGAGGGAGATATTTTCTCCTCGATTGGCACAATGCATGATTTCAGCTAAGCCTATTGCGGCCAGATCACCGTCACCTTGATAGGCAAAAACAAAATTATCCGGACTTGATCTTTTGACTCCGGTGGCTACTGCAGGTGCCCGTCCATGAGCCGGGATGACCGTATCAACGTCAATATATTGATATATAAAGACCGAACAACCAACAGAACCGACACAGATAGTCTGTTCAGCCAATTGGTATGAAGACAGACATTCAGCTACCAAACGGTGAATGATGCCATGGTGGCAGCCTGGACAAAAATGTGTCGGATTGTCGGTCATTGCACTGGGGATGGAAAAGACCTGTTTTTCTTCTTTATACATATAAAACCCTTAATTTTTGATTTAGTTGTATTAGTTTAGTCCCATGAAAAGGGCTAAACAGTTACATTTAGTTAATTGGTTTTTACAGTAATGTTTCGGAGTTTGTAGATAAAGTGTATTATTGCAATAGGTTAATTGATCTGCTCATGAACAGTACTGCTCCCAGGCATTGATTATAGGCTCTTCAAAATCCTCAGGTTTGGATAATAGACCCGGGAGATTGCAGAACAATTCCGAATCAGTATATTTGCGAACAGCCAAACGGACATCATCAACCATTTGGCCGGCATTGTTCTCAATGGTTATAAAGTGCTTTCCTTTTTTGGCCTGTTCTTCAAGGGAGTTGCTCGGAAAGGGATAAAGAGTTATAGGCCTAAATAAACCGATAGGGTATCCTCTTGAGCGCAGAGTTCTGACTGTACTTTTAACAATTCTCCCGATTGAACCAAAGGCTACGGCGATGAGCTGAGCATCCTCACAGGCATACATCTCTTGATCTACTTCTGAGGACATAAGCTGATACTTATCCTGGAGTCGTTTATTGTATTCAGCTAAGGCCCCTTCTCCAAGGTAGACCGATTTGATAAGACGAGGTGATCTGCCCTTAGCGCCATTAAGTGCCCAATTACTACCCTCGTTCGAAGGGATGGCCCTGTTTTTCCAGGCTTGGACCGGTTCTTTCATTTGTCCTATAATAGCGTCTCCCAGGATAAGGACAGGGTTACGATAGGTGAAGGCAAGATCAAAGGCGCGCACAGTATAATCATAGGCCTCCTGACATGAGGCCGGAGCTAGGACGAGGGTCCTGTAGTCTCCGTGCCCCCCTCCTCGAGTGGCTTGAAAGTAATCACCCTGAGAAGGATCGATATTGCCGAGCCCCGGTCCGCCGCGCGTGATATTTACAATAACTCCAGGTAGTTCGCTTCCAGCCAGATATGAAATAGCCTCTTGTTTTAGAGAGATGCCAGGACTGGAGGATGAGGTCATAGCCCTTTTGCCGCAGATAGCTGCCCCAAAGAGCATGTAGGCTGCGGCTATTTCACTTTCAGCCTGGATAAAAGTCCCACCTAACTCTACAAGTGCTTTTGACAGATATTCAGGGATATCGCTCTGAGGGGTAATAGGATAACCAAAATAACATTCACATCCGGCATCTATGGCCCCTTTGGCTATAGACTCGTTCCCTTTGAGCAATAAGGGTTGCTGATTATTATCCTTCATTCTTGTCACCTCTTTTCTTTTCATTTGAGCGAAAGACTGTAATGACGTTATCAGGGCAAATTTCGGCACAAAAACCACATCCCGTACAGTCTTCCTTTTTATCTTCCAAAAACTGAACAACTTTATAGCCCATAGGGTTAAATTGGTCAGAGAGAACAAGGAGTTCTTTCGGACAGACTAAGGTGCATAATAGGCAACCTTTGCAACGTTCCAAGCGTAATTCGACTCTAGACATATCTACTCCTGACAATTATTTTCCTGTGCTTCAAATACAATTGAGCATTTTTTGATGGCTTGAAAAATATCTGGGCTTTGCCGGTTGGGGCAGAAGCTAACAATTTAGACCTAGAGTATCAACATTACGTCGCCATATGAAAAAAAACGGTAATGTTTTTGAACAGCCTTATCGTATGCGGCCAAGAGAATGTCTTTACCAACAAAAGCAGAAACCATCAATAGGAGAGATGAGTAAGGTAAATGAAAATTGGTAATCAGGTGATTAACTGCCTTAAATCTGTATCCAGGGCAGATATAAAGGTCTGTCCAGCCACGGTATGGACATATATATCCGAATTTTTCCATAAGTGTCTCAAGGGCCCGGACAGTTGTTGTACCTACTGCAATGATTGGATATCCATTAATTCTAGCTTGTTCAATTTGTTCCGCTGCTGGGCTGGTGATCTCAAAAAATTCTGAGTGTATCTTATGATCTCTAATGTCATGCTCCCGTACGGGACTGAAGGTACCATATCCAACATGGAGGTTAATTGGGGCACAGACAATATTTTTGCTTTGAATCTCGTCAAGTAATTGTCTAGTGAAATGGAGTCCGGCAGTAGGAGCGGCAACTGACCCGCTTTTTTGGTCATTGGCATAAATTGTTTGGTATCGTTTCTGATCTGATGCAGTGATTGACCTTTTGATATAAGGTGGCAAAGGGACCTGTCCGATGGCTGAAAGTAATTCAGGTAAATGTCCCGACCAATACAGGTTGGCTCGGACTTGACCAAAATCGAATTTTTCTATGACTTGCAAAAAAAGATTGGGCGAAAAACGAATTACTTGCTCTGGCCTGACTTTGCCTGAAGATTTAATCAGACCAGAGATAACAGCTCTTTTATAGCCTTTCTCTTCAGATTCGTGCTGAATAAGTGGCAGCGGGGTTAAGAGCAAAAATTCCACTTTACCGCTAGTCTCTTTTTTATTCCCAATCAGTCTGGCCGGAAAAACCTTTGTTGTATTGAGGACCATAAGACTGGGAGAAGGTAGATATTCGGCTATGTTTTGAAAAATGTCCTCTTGAGTGCTGCCATCTGATCTATGTAGGACCATTAATTTAGATTTAGAGCGATTATGGGTTGGATATTGTGCTACTTGCGATTTTGGTAAAGAAAACGTATAATTATTTATGTTAAAGTCTTCAGGAATTAATTTTCTTTGCATCTTAATACTTGCCTTGAGTCCTATGTTTATGATGTAATAAGTTTTCTTTATCAGTTAGAATTTAGTCCGGTCATTCTTTTTTCCAGAGATGAAACTATCTTTCAAGCCTTTCAAATAGAAAGGGGGCAATTATGATCAAGGTCAGTTTTGCAGTCTTTATAAGTTGTTTCTTGCTGATGTCATGCACGCATTTCCCTGTGGTTAAAAGCTCAAATAAGACTTCAGAGCCTTCATACCAAACAGGGACGACACAGGCAAATCAGCCGGTTGAAGGACAGGAAAAGACAACAAAAAGAAATGAAAAACAAAATTCCTACTATGACTTTGATGATATCCTGATACCTAATGAGATGGAATTACAAGCCAACGAATCAATCATTTTTGAGACACCAAATCTTAAAGCTGGGGCCCTCATGTTTGAGGGGGATGTTGAGGCTGTCTCCTTGTTTAATTTTTTTAGAAATAATATGCCTGAGGATAACTGGAGTCTTAGGAGTTATTTCAAGTATGAACGTTATCTGCTTGTCTTTGAGAAGCAAGAAAAAGACTGCGTTATACGTATCCAAGATGAGCGCTTCAAGACCTTGTTGTATGTTTGGGTAACCCCAAGAATAGGTATTGGTCAACAGCAGTCCTATGAGGAAAAGATTTTAACAAAATGATACCACCTTATCTAGAATTTAGCTCCTTCCGTACTTCGCGAATCCATATGGGTGTGACCGGAAGTATCGCAGCCTATAAAGCCATTGAATTGTCCCGAGATTTTCTCAATTCCGGTTTACAAGTCAGTGCAACCATGACCAAAGCGGCTCAAGAGTTTATATGTCCACTTACATTTGAAGCCTTGGGAGTTGATCCTGTTTATACAGATATGTTTCATGGCCAAGACCGGATCTTTGGTCATCTTGAGCCTGGACAAGTGGCTCAGGCTATGGTCATTGTGCCGGCTACGGCCAATAATCTAGCCAAGTTGGCCAATGGCTTGGCTGATGACATGCTATCCTGCCAAGCCCTTGCCTTTTCTGGACCAATGGTAATAGCTCCGGCCATGAACCCCAATCTTTGGAGTGCCAAGGCAACTCAAGACAATATTAACAAGCTTTTGTCAAGGGGGGTCTTAATGGCCGGGCCGTTATATGGAGAAGTGGCCTGTGGTGATACCGGAGAGGGGAAACTGGCCTCTATTGAAGAGATTTACTTGCATGTCCTAAAGTCTTTAAGCCCAAATGATTTATCAGGCCAACGCCTTGTAATCACCTTGGGCCCGACCAGAGAATTTTGGGATCCTGTCCGTTTCTGGTCCAATCCCTCAAGTGGTAAAATGGGGGCTGCTCTGGCTGTTGCGGCATGGTTACGGGGAGCCGAAGTACACTGCGTTTGTGGACCAAATCAATTATGGTTCCCCAAAGACATCAATGTTTACACTGTTACTTCGGCTCAAGAAATGTATGAGACTACTGTATCCCTTTGGCCGGGAATGGATATTGGCTGTTTATCTGCAGCAGTATGCGACTTTCGACCCGGTACCTTACTGGAGGAAAAGTTCAAGAAAAATCCTTTGGGCCATCAAACTCTTCAGTTAAACTTTGTTGCTAACCCGGATATCTTAAAACATTTAGGCAGTTCTAAGTCATCAAGTCAGAGATTGATAGGTTTTGCAGCAGAAACAGACTATGATCTTTTGGGAGCAGCAAAATCTAAAATTTGGGCCAAAAACCTTGATCTTATAGTGGCCAATAATATCTTAGATCCCGATTTTGGCTTTGCAACCCCTACAAACCAATGTCTAATGTTGGACAGGCATGATAGAAGCGAGGATATCCCTCGCAAGACAAAGGCGGATATTGCCTGGAGAGTGTGGGATTGGACTTTACAGATTTAAGACTTAGAGAGCCCTTTCGTTCCTGGTACTTGAATGGGCTTCGATTTTTTTTCAAGAGGGGGCCTGATTGTCGATCAGGACATTTGTCTCGACAAAAAGAACCAACCAATATAACAAGCCCTGAGGAGAAATTCCCTAGTCCTTGGGATGATTTGTGGGCTTGTTCAAATCCTCCCTATTTATCTGTCTGGACCTATTGGGAACTTGGTCAGGATTGCGGCCAAGAAGCAGATCAAGATCGTCAGAGTTTATTTGACAACATCCTTAATGCACTTGGGTTGACCCGAGAAGAAGTCCTCTTTTGGCCTCTGACTTCTAGTCTAGAAGGAGAAATAAACATCCAAGAGGATATTTTTTGGCAAGGGGTTAAATTGTCCGGAGCTGGGAATATTATCTGTTTTGGAGAAAGAGTCTTTCAGGGACTATTCCCGAATAGGCCATTAAATTACTCAACTTTCGTCTATAATGATTATGAGGTAGTTTTGGTCCCCGGACCTGAGGAGATGTTGCCAGACAATCGAGAAGCGAAAAAAATAGTATGGCGTATTTTAAAGAAAACTTTGCAGAATCAGCCTAG
>CAYUNZ010000005.1:37954-39042 GCA_964446205.1 uncultured Desulfohalobiaceae bacterium
TCTATCTAAATAAGGGTTGATCATGGAATATCTTGTCACTGGTGCTGCCGGTTTTATTGGTTTTCATCTTAGCAAGTATCTTTTAGACCAAGGCTATCAAGTAGTTGGTCTGGACAATCTTAGTCCTTATTATTCTGTTCGGCTTAAGGAAGACCGTGTCAGCATACTCAAGGCCTATCCCTGTTTTGAATGGGTCCAGATCTCTCTTGAGAATAGGGACGAACTGAATCAGCTCTTTAGTCGGCACTGTTTTGAATATGTCGTCAATCTGGCAGCTCAGGCCGGAGTTCGATACAGTTTGACACATCCCCATTCATATATTGATAGTAATATCGTCGGGTTTGTCAATCTATTGGAGTGCTGCCGACATTCTCAGATAAGCCATCTTGTCTTTGCCTCCTCAAGTTCAGTCTATGGATTAAACACAAAGTTACCCTTTAGTGTCCATGACAATATAGACCACCCTATAAGCCTTTATGCAGCCAGTAAAAAATCAAATGAATTAATGGCCCATTGCTATAGCTATCTCTACGGCCTGCCATGCACCGGCTTACGTTTTTTTACTGTTTATGGTCCTTGGGGCCGTCCTGACATGGCCTTGTTTCTTTTTACTCGCAGCATATTGCAGGAAGAACCCATTGAGGTCTATAATTATGGCAAGATGCGGAGGGATTTTACTTACATCGATGATATAGTTGAAGGTATAGCAAATATCATTCCCCGATTCCCAGAGGGCAATAAAAACTGGCAGGGTGCCTGTCCTGATCCGGCTACTAGCCCGGGGCCATACAGGGTCTATAACATTGGCAATAATACAAGTGTAGAGCTTGAGTACTTTATAGAAGTCATTGAAAACTGCCTGGGCAAAAAGGCTATTAAGGAATATTTGCCACTACAACCAGGAGATGTACCAAACACATTTGCCAATATTGATGATCTCATAGAAGATGTAGGCTTTAGACCAAAGACCTCGATTGAAGAAGGTGTTCAGTGTTTTATTGATTGGTTTAAGAGATATTATCAGTATTAACCCTCATGTCCTAACGGGCACAACGAAGCATGAAAAAAAACGTTGACCGTTTACCGTG
>CAYUNZ010000006.1:0-38357 GCA_964446205.1 uncultured Desulfohalobiaceae bacterium
TCAGCGATCAGTTTGATAAAGCAGGAGTTAAGAGAGGAATAGACCCCAAGATAGTCAAGCAGGAGAGAAAGAAGAAATACGAGCTGACCAGGCAGGACAGATTTTTGTATAGAAGCAGGTATTTTACAGATGCCGGGATAATCGGGTCCAAGGAGTTTGTAAAGTCCATGTTTGATAGGTTCAAGCACTTACTTAATTGCAAACCGGAGCGAAAATTTACTCCTGTAGGCGGTGTTGAGGGGGTTTATTCCATGAAAAGGTTGAGGTGACTATCCATTCATTGACATATTGGCGTTTCTGGTTAAAATCTTTTCATGTTTATAGATCTCATTCAGGGCATTGGACAAAGGAACCTTGTGGGCGACCGAGTAAAGAGTGGGATTATAACGACAGAGTGTGGTGACTGGCAAGATGTGTCTGCTTTTTTGCTCAGAAAAAAATGTGCAGATATTAACCCAAACATCCTGATAACTGGGGAAAAATTAAAAAAATATGCATATTTTTTTACTGCACAGGTTTTTGTAATTATTTCGAATAGTTGAATCAATACTTAATAATTTACCGTGATCTCTGAACACATGAAGATATCTTAAAAGAACTCGCTTTTGAAAGAATGGTTTCTTCAGGGTTAAAAGATTCACGGGAAGGAAAAACAATATCAAATAAAGAAATGAAATACAGGATCAGCGCATGGCAGAAAATAGATGTGCAGAGGGATTTGTCAAGTGGCCGAAAAATGTTTACGAATACATATCAGAAGACAATCCAAATGCAGCGCAAAAGTAATTGAAGGAATTTATGAAAAAGCGCAGATTTAGGAAAAAACGAAAGTAATTCAAACAAGAGATAAAATATGACCAAACTACTAGAGAAGGCATTTAAAGAAGCCTCAAAATTACCCGAAATGAAGCAAAATGCTTTAGCAAAGTGGCTTTTGGAAGAGCTACACTCTGAGGCGAAATGGGAGAATGCTTTTGCGGAATCAAAAGATGCGCTTGAAAAGCTTGCTGACGAGGCTTTGGAAGAAAGACGAAAAGGCGAAACAACTCCGCTCGACTTAAATAGATTATGAAATCATCGACAAGCGAACGATTTTGGAAATATTATGCCGATCTTCTCCAAGAGATCAAAAAACAAGCGAAAGAAGCATACGCTTTCTTTATGCATGATCCTTATTACCCAAGCCTCCATTTTAAGCTAGTTCATTCGACTCGCCCTATTTTTTCGGTTCGGATAAACATGGACTATCGTGCAGACGTTATTCTTGAAGAAGACGAAATCACCTGGTTCTGGATCGGATCTCATTCAGACTATGACAAACTTTTGAAGCAATTAAGAAGTGCCTAACCTGCAAATCTAGCCAACCGCTACCGCAGCGGCTGATTTGCTACGTTCGCTTTTAATTTGACATCACAACATTATAACATTAAGATGTCAATCAAATTATGGAGGTGCAATTATGACTACATTATCGAAACGTTCAACCATATATTTAGAACCATCGCTGCATCAGGCTTTACGAATAAAAGCCTTAGAGACATCGAGATCAATGTCGGAAATAATCAACGAAGCTGTCAAGGAGGCGCTTGCAGAGGATGCAGAAGACCTCGCCGTATTTGAGGAAAGACACGATGAACCACTGATCAGCTATGAGGAGATGATAAAGAGACTCAAAAAAGATGGCCGGATATAAAATATTTTTCAAAAAATCAGTTTGGAAGGATTTTAAAGCAATTCCGGATAAAGATTTAAACAAAATTCTTCAATCTATTGAATCTTTGGGCGAGAATCCACACCAACCTGGAAGTAAGAAATTGAGCGGTCAGGAAAGATATCGGTTTCGGGTGGGACGATATCGTATTATTTATTCCATTCAGGATGAAGAACTAACCATTTGGGTCGTGAAGGTGGGGCATCGAAAAAATGTTTATCGTTAAAGCGAACCATCAATATTCAGTGAGATTATAACCAATAAGGATTAAATCCAGGGGTGTGCTGCTCGGAAGTTTCGTATTGGTCGTTTGGAAGAGAGGACGCCACCGACATCTGTGAAAGGCAAACACATGAAATGGATCATTCTTGTAATTGCGGGGCTGTTTGAGACCGGCTGGGCTATCGGGTTGAAATACACCGAGGGGTTCACCCGGTTGTGGCCCACGGCCTGGACCGTCTTGGCGATGATTATCAGTCTTTGGTTACTGGGTATTGTCATGAAATCGCTTCCTGTTGGCACTGCTTACGCCGTTTGGGTAGGAGTCGGTTCCGTTGGAACCGTTGTACTAGGCATAGTACTGCTTGGGGAGCCTGCGAATGCTGCCCGGCTCATCAGTGTTGCGCTGATTATTGCCGGTATCATCGGGCTTAAGCTTGCGACATCAGCCTAACGACTTGTTCAACAAGGGCGTCAGGCATCCGTAATGCCATGGAAAAAAGATGAAAAGCGAAAAAGAGAAAATGTTGGCCGGGGATCTGTACGACGCTTCAGATCGACTGCTCACGCAAGAGCGACGACGTGCACGCGCCCTGACCCATCAATTAGATGTAACGCACTGTGGCAACGCCTCTGCTTACAAGCAGATACTATCGGCTCTCTTGCCAAATGCAGCCGCTGACATTTGGATTGAACCGCCGTTTTTTTGCGATTATGGTTACAATCTATATACCGGCAAAAAGGGGTTCTTTAATTTTAATTGTGTCCTTCTGGATGTGATGCCCATTCAGATCGGCTCGAACGCCGCGTGAAACTTACACATTCAAACTGACCATCTCTTTGTCTCAATACATATTATGCAAGCTAAATTCTATCATATACCCCAAAATCTACCCTAACAGAATTTTGATAAAAATAAGGGGTTACCCTAAACCGTAACCCCTTATTTTAATGGTCGGGACGGCCGGATTTGAACCGGCGGCCCCTTGAACCCCATTCAAGTGCGCTTCCAAACTGCGCCACGTCCCGATATGCAAACATATATTAACCCCTGTGATCCTACCTGTCAAGATTTACAAGTGTCCCATTTAACGATCATACCCTTGCAGGCACAACCAGACATGAAAAGCTCAAAGCACGAATCATTTATTATTAATTTCTTGCTCCCTGCTACAACCTCCATTCTATTTGCTTTTCTCATGCTAAATATCAACCACACATTGGGCGATCCAGAGACCTTTGTCTTGATAAACAGCCAATTCGGTCATGGTAGCCCCTTTGACCTCGATCCCTCGGCCATGTTTGTCCAGAGAATATCCTTCTCCCCAGACCTCGGCCCTTAATTCAAGGCTTTGGATGGAGACATAAAAACAGGAAAGGATCATCTTGTGTATATCCGCCTGACAGATTAATCCATTCAGCCAGTTGACAAACAGAGCTTCTTGATCATAGCCACTGACCTCTACAATGACTTTTTCTTCTGCCTTTACTGCTTGCAAATCGTCGACCATCAAGCTAAATATAAGTCGGGCCGCTTGAGCAAAAGACTCCTCTATTGTCCGCCCAAAGCCTTGGATACCAATATCAGCTTGGTGTTCAAAGGTTTTGAATCCACATTGATCTACTGACATGACTGCCTCTTTTAAGGCTAAAAATGTCCAAAAACGTAAAGTAAACCATCAAATAAAACACATATTTGTAGATAAGTCTCCTCCCCCTAGCAGTTAATGGCCAATCAAACATTTTCAATACTTTTTAGATATGACTGACAACAACAATGCCTCTTCTGAAACAACCAAACCGGAGATCATGGCCCCGGCCGGGAACAAAGATGTATTCTATGCCGCCCTGGAAGCCGGAGCAGACAGTATATATTGTGGTCTAAAAAGCTTTTCAGCTCGAATGGAAGCTGAAAATTTTACCCTAGAGGAGCTTGGCAAGCTAAGCCAATTGGCCAAGGGACAAAATTGCCGTCTATATATTGCCCTTAACACCATGATAACCACTGCAGAGATCACCTCTGTCGGGAAATTACTTAAAGAGTTAAAAGATATAGTAGATCCGGAAGCCTTGATTGTTCATGACCTAGCCGTGATCAATCTAGCCAGACAATGCGGTTTTCAAAAAGACCTCCATCTGTCTACCTTGAGCAATGTCAGCTTAAAAAATGCTCTTCCCTTTATTGCCAAGAACTATCCAATCAAGAGAATAGTCTTACCTCGAGAACTTTCCCTGGATGAAATAAAGACCCTTGCTGCCTCATGTCCTGCAGAAATGGAATTAGAAACCTTTGTCCACGGTGCCTTGTGTTATAGTATCTCCGGCCGATGTTACTGGAGCAGTTGGTTAGGTGGCAAAAGCGGCTTACGTGGACGATGCGTTCAGCCTTGCCGGCGCTTTTATACAGTCCAAGGCAAAAGCAAACGATTCTTTTCCTGTCTAGATCTTGGTCTGGATGTCTTGAGCAAGACCCTTTTATCAATCCCCCAGGTCCGAGCCTGGAAGATTGAAGGCAGAAAAAAAGGAGCACACTATGTCATGTCTACTATTCGTGCCTACCGTCTAATCAGAGATAACCCAGAGAATGCTCAGGCCAAAAAAACAGCCTCAGAACTTCTATCTCGGTGCTTGGGCAGAAAAACGACTAACTTTTTCTTTTTATCGCAAAATCCTAAGAACCCTGTCCAACCTGATGAAGATACTGGTTCCGGATTACCTGCCGGAAAAGTTAGTAAGAACTCAAAAGGCCATCCTTTTATTCGAACCCATGAAGACATCCTGATCAAAGATCTCCTCAGAGTCGGCTATCAAGACCTGCCAGGTCACCTTGTTTTCAAGTCCCCGACCTTTTACCCCCGTGGCTCCAAAATCTACTTTAACCCCAAGGGGAAAAAACACATCAAAAAGGGATTGCCTGTCTTTTTACTGGACAGAAAAGACCCCCAACTAGAACAATATCTCAAATCCTATCGAAAAAAATTTGACTCCTTAAACCAACAGCATCAGAGAAAAACCAACTTTCAGCCACAATTACCTCAAACAAAGGCCAGTTCCTTTAAGAGCCAGTTTATGGATGTCTGGTCAGAGCCCCCAACTGGAAAAACAAGATACACCTATGCCTTATGGTTCAAACCACAAATGCTCAAACGTGTAAACAAACATATTCTATCCAAGATCTGGTTATGGCTGCCTCCGGTTATCTGGCCCTCTGAAGAGGAAAAATGGCAAAGATGGATTTCATTTGCTCTAAAAGACGGGGCTTCTCGATTTGTCATCAATTCGCCTTGGCAAAAAGCCTTATTCCCGGAAAAAAACGGGCTTAAAATTTGGGCCGGGCCATTTTGCAATCTGGCCAATCCGTTAGCCCTTTCAGAACTCTTTGAATCCGGATTTTCCGGTGCTTTTATCAGTCCAGAACTATCCAGAAATAGCCTTCTGGAGATGCCAAAATCCAGTCCTCTGCCGACCGGGATTGTCATTAAAGGGTTCTGGCCCCTATGTCTGTCCAGAATCAATAGCCCTGCAATCAAAGAAAAATCAATCATACAAAGTCCCAAAAAGGAAATCTCCTGGATGATAAAATACCATCAAACCATCTACCATTACTCAAATCAAGAACTCGACCTTTCTGGCTTTAGTAATGAATTAGAGGATGCCGGCTATACATTCTTGGCTAGACTGCACCAAACCAGACCAGCAAATATTCCTAAACCCAAGACATTTAGTACCTTTAACTGGCATAACCAGCTACTATAGTCTCTTTAAAATATCTCTTTTAAGCCCCCTTGCTCAGATGTACCGTTACCTGAGCCTTGTTCATAATCCTTTTCATGTCTTCTGGACTGTGAAATCTTCTGGGGTTGCGTCCCAGATTTAAAAGGCAAAAGATAGCTTTTTTCTGTCCCTGATCCGGCCAAAAGTCCGTTTGAGGAATCTATCTTGGCCATAACTATACCAGAGGGCCTATTAAAATCCCGGGCAGGGTAATTATCCTCGACAGCCTGTCGATACTTCAGCCATATCGGGGCAGCCGCCCTGGAGCCGGTTTCGTATTTGCCCATGGTTTTGGGTTCATCAAAACCAACATAAACCCCGGTTAAAAGATAAGGAGCATAGCCAAGGAACCAGGCATCTCGCTGTTCATCTGTTGTCCCTGTTTTCCCTGCCACAGGTCGATTAAGGGCCTTTACCCTCCAACCAGTCCCTTCTTGAACTACTTTCTGGAGAAGATAATTAATAATATAGGCTGTTTGTGAACTAATCACAGATTTTGTCTTTTTTTCTGATGTATACAAGACTTTACCCCAGGAATTGGTAACCTTTTGAACCAATCTTGGTTGGACAATAGAACCTCCCTTAGCAAATCCGGTATAGGCATGACAAAGATTCATCAAGCTCACCGAAGCCGAACCAAGACTTACGGACAAATCTCTGGGAAAATCTGCCCTTAGGCCCAAAGCCTTGGCCCTTTGAATAACAGTATCTATTCCAATCTCCCGGGCTATTCGTATGGTCACCAAATTTCTGGACTTGACCAAGGCGGTACGGAACAAGGTCCGACCGTAAGAGGTTCGCTCATAATTTTCCGGTTTCCAGGTCGAATTATGTAACACATCCCTGAAGACGATCGGGGCGTCCAATAAGAGACTGGCTGGAGTAAAGCCATTGTCCAGGGCCGCTGAGTACACTATCGGCTTAAAAGCGGATCCGGTCTGTCGTTTGGCCTGAGTAGCTCGGTTGTATTGACTCCTGGAGAAACTAGAACCCCCAACCAGAGCCCTAACCAACCCTGTCTCAGGTTGGAGAGAGACCAAGGCACCCTGGACCTTTGGCCTTTGTTCTAGCTGAAGATCCCATATATTGTCTTCCCTGTTAACATCTATATCTTGAAACTGCTTGGATCGAATCCTGGACATCGGCCAAAGCTCCTCTATATCCTTATCTAACTGTGAAGCCCAGACGACATCTCCCTTTTGAAGTATTTTGCGAGCATCACTGATTGGCGAAACCTCTTCCGGAGCCTTTTCAGGGTCTGGTTGACGACACCAGGCCATGGTGTGGACATCGATCCGACCGGTTTGATTACCGAAACTGACATCTGCTCCATACTGATCAACCTCTTTGACCACAACCTTGATCATCTGGCCGGACTCGAGTCTTTTGAGAAAATTATTGGCCATATCTGGAGAAGTAGAATTTTTTGCCCTTAGATTCTTGACCGGCCCTTGCCAGCCGCGCCGCTTGCTTGAGGCAATCAGCCCTTGCCTGAGGGCCTCTTCGGCATATTCCTGATGCTTTAGATTGACTGCAGTTTTGACCTGCAATCCTCCGGTATAAGTCATTTGCTCCCCAAATCTTTCAACTAGCCAACGCCTGACTTCCTCCAAATAATAAGCCCCAATTTCCCATGAAGGATCATCCATAGATTTAAACTCAAGGGAGGTATTTAGTGCCTTTTTATACTCCTGTTCAGAGATCCAGTCTATATTCCTAAGCTGGCACAAAACATACCTTTGTCTTTGCAGCGATTTTTGGGGATGCCGATAGGGATCATACAAAGAAGGGGCTTTGGGCAAACCGGCCAAAAGGGCAGCTTCAGCTAGATTCAGTTCAGAGGCATGCTTGGCAAAGTATGCCCGCGAGGCAGCTTCTACACCATAGGCGCCATGTCCTAAATAGATCTGGTTCAAATATATGGTCAAAATCTCATCTTTATTCAAAAATTTTTCCAAACGATAGGCCAAAATGGCCTCTTTAAGTTTTCTTTGATAACTCCTTTTCGGGGTTAACAAAAGTGACTTTATGACCTGTTGAGTAATGGTACTCCCCCCTTGGACAATAGTACCAGCCTCAATATTTTTAATCGCGGCCCGAAAAATACCATAGATGTCAACTCCGGGATGTTCATAAAAACCACTGTCTTCAGCAGCTAAGAAAGCTTTAGGCAAACAAGGGGGCATTTCCTTTAATGAACATAAAAAACGGTCCTCTTTGGCCAAGTACCCTAAAACCTTGCCATTGGTAGAAGTTATGGTCGTAGTCAAGGGAGGACTGTAATCAGTAATCTTTTCAATCTTTGGTAAGTCTTCAGCAGCCCAATAATAAAGGCCAAATCCTGCTATCACTGCAATCAAAATCAGTGAAGAAGACAATATCAACAATATCTTTGCCAGGCTTTTCATCTAATCCCTAATTCATTCTTTATTTCAATTATTCTTAATTCTTGGGTGCACGGACAACGGTTCACGGTCCACATTCTTTTCATGTCTGCTATTCCCATTGAATCGAAGATGACCTTTGCCCAATAAGTCGTGGAGATGGATCATGCCTTTGAGACAAAGATCATGATTAACAACCGGCATGACAGTAATAGCTGATTTTTCCATCTCATCCAGGACTTTGGCACACCGTTGCCCAAGAGTGACAAACCGTGGTTTATGGGTCATATACTTATCAACTGGATCTTGTAGGGAGAATAGACAATGACATAACAGTCGACGGACATCACCATCAGTCAGGATACCGACCAATTCCTGTCTCTGACCTAACACAACTACTGTGCCAAGACCTCCCTGATCCAAGACATCAAGGGCTGTCTTCAAAGAAAACCCTGATTGAACCGTCGGGATATTCCCGGTATGCATGAGTTCATCAATTGTCAGACTGAGACGACGACCAAGTTCACCCCCAGGATGATACTTTCGAAAATCATCCTTACCAAACGAGTTCCATTCAATAAGTCCGACTGCCAGGGCATCCCCTAAGGCCAATGTAGCTGTTGTACTTGCTGTCGGAGCCAAACCAAGAGTACAGGCTTCTCGAGAGACACTGGTACAAATAATGATATCAGACAGAGCAGCCATGGTCGAGTGGAGATTTCCTGTTAGACTGATAATCTTGGTACCCAAAGATTGTAATGTAGGCAAAATATTGTTCAACTCATCTGTTTCTCCACTATTGGACAAAGCTAAAACAACATCTCCCTCTCTGATCATTCCCAAATCACCATGAATTCCCTCAACCGGATGAAGAAAATAAGCTGGAGTTCCGGTGCTGCTCAAAGTAGCTGCTATCTTCCGTCCGACCAGACCTGATTTACCCAGACCAGTGACCACTACCCGTCCGGAACATGAGGCCAATGTCTCCAGAGCCCGGACAAACTCTTGTCCCAAATTACCTTCAACTTCTCGAATCCCTTGAATCTCAATATCCAAAACTTGTCTGGCTAAAGCCAGCCAATCTTGTTTCATAGCTCACATCCCTATCGAATAAAAACAAAAGATAAAAATGAACTTTAAAACTCGCCCATCGCTTGTTCCAGACACATTTTACCAAGAGATTCATCAGTAACAATCGGATAATCACCTAAAAAACAAGATAAACAATAACCGCTCTTGGCCTCAACAGCCTTTAACAAACCATCTACACTCAAATAATGCAATGAGTCCAAACCGATATATTTGGCAATATCTTGAACACTGTGATTGGCAGCAATTAGTTCACCGGTTGAAGAAAAATCAACACCATAAAAACATGGATACCTGATTGGAGGACAACTGACTCTAAGATGAAGCTCGCGTGCACCTAGTTCCCGCAACTTTTTGATCCTGGTCCTAATCGTTGTCCCTCTAACAATCGAGTCCTCAATAATAACTATACGTTTTCCCTGAATCATTTCTTTTACTGGATTTAGTTTGATGCGGACCCCAAAGTCTCGCATGTCCTGAGAAGGCTGGATAAATGTCCTGCCGACATAGTGATTTCGAATCATAGCATTTTCATAAGGCAGACTAGATTCCTGGGCATAGCCAACTGCGGCATAGACCCCTGAATCAGGAAATGGCATACAAAAATCAGCCTCAACAGGGGCTTCTCTGGCTAAAACACGCCCCATATTCTTCCGGCAAAGATACACATTTTCTCCAAATATAGTCGAATCAGGCCTGGCAAAATATATTAACTCAAATATACATGATTTTCTGGGAGTACCCTCTTTTATCCAATAACTACACAACTTCCCTTTATGGACAACTACCATTTCCCCAGGGGATATTTCTCGAAGATATTCGGCCTCTAGAAGATCCAGAGCACAGCTTTCTGAAGCTATAACATAAGTATTTCCAACACGACCCAAAACCAAAGGCCTGATACCGTGAGGGTCACGAAGCCCAATTAGCTTGTCATTGGCTTGAATCAAAAAAGAATAAGCCCCTTGTACCTTTTGACAGGCCTTTAATATAGATTCTTCTAGACTGCTCCCATTAGAGTATTTAGCCACTAAATGTAAGAAAATTTCGCTGTCCATACTGGTTTGAAAGATAGATCCCTGGGCTTCCAGTTCCTTTCTAAGACTCAGGGAATTGACAAGATTGCCGTTATGACCAATAGCAATGTAATGATCCTTGAAACGAATCATAAAAGGCTGAGCATTTCTAAGTAGAGAGGCACCTGTAGTCGAATATCTGATATGGCCTATTGCTACAGACCCTTTCAATTCATGACTCAGATGCTTTTCATTGAATACTTCCGGCACAAGACCCATACCCCTTTGTTCACGCAACTTATAGCCATCCCAGGTAACAATCCCGGCACTTTCCTGTCCCCTATGTTGGAGGGCATAAAGCCCAAAGTAGGCCATTCTGGCCGCCTCTTGATGCCCATAAACACCGATGAGCCCACAGCTTTCTTTAATCATTGATCAAAATTCCATTTTTTTCTGAAGATTACAAAATTATACTCCAAACTTGACAGTCATCAATGCCAAAGATCACGTTCAAAGACACTTAATTATAGGTTAATGGCTTAACTTTCAACCTAAGATGTTTTCGGGTGTACTCTATTAATTTTAATCGAGCAAGCCTTTCCAAACAAGCCTGACATTCTGACCAGGAAAGACCTGTTTCTACTGGGAGCTCATATTGAAATTCATCCAATTTACCTTTGGAATCTAAATAATACAGACTGGCCAGGACAAACTTCTCATTGGTTTCTAAACCCAACTCTACAAAAAGCAGTCTGCGCATATGCTCTGGAAGATTTAACAAAAGTTTGTATCCAATCGATTCAATAACATGCATAAAATATAGATGACCTCCATCCGACTCTGCCGGCTAAATTGTGAGTTATTTCATTAACATACTAAATTTACACATGTGTTCTATACAGCACTGGAGATGCATTTCACGTCTTGACAAGCTCAGAAAGAAGCATTATAAATTTTTTAAAAGTTAGGCGCAACAAACAATTTATTGCTGACTGAATTAAATACAATTACTGATTATTTCATTTAATGGGGTAAGTTTATGAATCCATTCCCTCTGTGTTACGTTAATTCTGGATCAATAGTGACAATCGCTTCTCTCTCTGGAGGTGGAAGAGCAAGATCACGTTTGTATGCTTTAGGCTTGACCCCAGGGACGCAACTTCAGGTAACCTCTAGTGGTCCAGGTCCATGCCGGATGAAAGTTCGGGATTCCGAACTTGTCTTAGGTCAAGGCCTAGCATCTAAGATTATGGTTTTTACTTCACCATAACATATAAAAATACAGTAAGAAAAGTTTACTACAACAAGATTTAAGTCTATACAATAAGTCCCTAAGAAGAAAGGCAGACCCACTTATGGTCTGCCTTTCTTCTTAGGGACAGCAATAAAACTCCTAAATTTCAATTCGGAAACCAGATTTTTTGTAACTGATTAGCCGTTTGCAACTAATTGAAAAAAGGGCTTTCTTTCGAACTTTTTCATAGGACTAAACTAACACGATTTCTTTCTTTTGACAAGGAAATCAATAAATTATGAGGAGACGTATCTCAATACGTTGACGAATAATTTTGTCAGGCTTGATCCTATTCTTGTTTCATGTAAGAAGATTTTCTTTCAAGTAAAACAGGTTATTCAAAAAATAAAAAAGGCATAACACATTTACTTGATTAAAAAAGGACTAAACTCATACAAAAAGGTTTAACTAGATATGGCCCAAACTGCACCAATATGCCTTCGTCAACTAACCTTTAATCAAAAAGCGAAAATAGTAAATTTAAAAGCCACCGGAGAACTTGGCAGAAGGATCAGGGATATGGGCTTACTGCCAGGTACAGAAATAACCGTCATTGGACGAGCCCCATTACGTGATCCAGTAGCTCTAAAAGTCAAGAATTTTACGTTAACTTTGCGTAATAATGAAGCTGATCACATCATGGTTGAACCTCTTTCCAACTAATATATATCAAGATATTGAATCAATTCTTTATGGACTATAGAGAACTAAAAAAAATAGGGGATTACCAATGGGAATTACCTAAACAAGGAAATATGCGCGTCCCGGCAATCTTTTTTTGCTCCAGATCTCTTCTTAGGGAAATAGAACCCAAAGTATTTGAACAGACATCTAATGTGGCCTGCCTTCCAGGCATTATCAAATCCTCCTTAGCCATGCCTGACGCTCATTGGGGATATGGCTTCCCAATTGGAGGGGTGGCAGCTTTTGACCCTGATAAGGGAGGCATTATCTCTATTGGTGGTGTTGGTTATGACATTTCCTGCGGGGTAAGAACAATGCGAACCGGGCTTAAGCGTAAAACAATTGAACCATTACTTAAGCAACTCATAGACAGTTTGTTTAAAAATATTCCCGCAGGACTTGGTTCAGAAGGCCACATAAATCTCAGCCAAACCAAGCTAGATGAACTGCTACAGGAGGGAGCTGTTTGGGCAGTAAAAAATGGATTCGGTATGCCGGAAGATTTGGAATATATTGAAGACAATGGGCAATTTCCTGATGCCAACCCTGCCAAAGTCAGCAAAGAGGCAAAAAAAAGACAAAAAAATCAAATGGGTACTTTGGGTTCAGGTAACCACTATCTTGAAGTCCAATATGTTGAGGAAATCTTCGATCACTTTACAGCTGATCACTTTGAAATCAAAGAAAATGATGTTCTTATCTCCTTACACTGCGGCTCAAGGGCTTTGGGTCATCAGATTGGAACCGACTATCTCAATCATTTTAGTAACTCAACCAAAAAATACAATATCTTTTTACCAGAACGTGACCTAATCTGTGCCCCAATTTATTCCCAAGATGGTCAAGACTATCTTCAAGCCATGTCATGCGGGGTCAATTGTGCCTTAGCCAATCGCCAAATCCTAGGTCATTTGGCCAGAGAAATCTTTACCGACCTCTTTCCAGACTCAAATGTCAGCCTTCTCTATGATGTAAGTCATAATACCTGCAAAAAAGAAGAACATCTGTTGGGCAAAAAGAGACAACTGCTTTATATACATAGAAAAGGGGCCACCAGATCCTTAGGCCCACAACATCCAAGCCTGCCGTCTAATTATAGCCAAGTCGGACAGCCGGTATTGATTGGTGGTACCATGGGGACATCTTCCTATATTTTGGCCGGTGACCATCAAAGCGAGGAACTAGCCTGGAGTTCAGCCTGCCATGGAGCTGGACGGACAATGAGCCGAAGAAAGGCATTGAAACACTGGAAAGGGAACTCAGTCATCAACGAACTCTCTAGGCAGGGAATTCTGATTCGAACTGCAAGTAAAAAAGGAGCTGCCGAAGAAGCTCCGCTTGCTTACAAAAACATTGACAGTGTCGTGGAAACAACCCATAAAACAGGTTTGGCCCGAAAAGTAGCCAAACTTAGGCCTCTAGCCTGTATAAAAGGCTAAAATTACTTGGCTCGAGCCCCAGGGCAGACATAATCGGAAGGTTCAAGGAGACAGAGGCCGTCTTCCTTTTGCACAGCAAGGACCATACCGTGAGAAGTCACCCCACGAATCTTTCGAGGCTTCAAATTGGCTACCACCAAAACTTGACGTCCAATCAACTGCTCAGGGGTATAGTGCATGGCCAAGCCGGCAACTATTTGACGAAGACCATGTTCTCCCAAATCAATATTCAATTCAAATAAGGAATCAGTTTTTTGAATTGGGACCGCTTTATCAATAAGACCTATTCTTAAATCAACCTTTTCAAGGTCCTTAAACTCAATTTCTAGATTCTTGACTTTTTTATCCCCTTGTTTTGTCAATGACTCCCTTCCAACTGATGCCGAAGGTTCCTCTTTTAGGGCATCTTGCCTGGGGAACAAGTTTGATTTACCAGCCACACTTGTCTTCTGGGCCAGGAAGATCCAATTTTGTCTTTCATAATCAAAATCAATCTCTTCAAGCTCAAAAGAAAGACCTAGTTGTTCATACATCATTTGGCTGGCTGAGGGCATTATCGGCCACAAGGTCAAGGCAATCTTCCTAAGACCAGACAAGACAATCGATAAGACAGTGCCAAGCCTTTCCAGATCTTCAGACCTGAACAGGCTCCAGGGTGCCATTTGGTCGATATATTGATTCAAACCCCGAACAAATTCCCATAATGACTCCAGGCCCTGGGCTACTTGAAACTCCTCCATAAACTGATTGTAACTGTCCATGGCTTGAAGCCCCATCTCTATAACAGACAAATCCTGATCATGGAGTTCCTTTGACTCAGGGACCTCACTTTGACAATATTTAGCGGTCATGGACAGGGATCGATTGAAAAGATTGCCTAAATCATTGGCAAGATCCGCATTTAGTCGTCCAATAAGTCCTGCTTCTGAAAAATTGCCGTCTTGTCCCAGATGCATCTCCCTCATCAAAAAATATCGAAAGGCATCAAGGCCATATTTCCGGCGCAGAGTCAATGGCTCAACAACATTGCCCAGGCTCTTGGACATTTTGGTTTCCTCTACTTTCCAATATCCATGGACCCGAAGACCTTTATATAACTCTATTCCGGCAGATTTCAACATTATAGGCCAAAATACGGCATGTGGTTTTAAGATATCTTTGGCTACCAAATGATAGGCATGGGGCCAAAACGTACGGTAATTTTCAGAATCAGGCCAACCAAGGGCGGAAATATAATTAATCAAAGCATCAAACCAGACATAGGTAACATATTCAGGATCAAAAGGGAGTTCGATCCCCCATTGAAGTCGTTTTTTCGGTCTGGAGATACATAGATCATCAATGGGTTCCCGTAAGAGAGCCAGGATCTCATTCCGATATTGTCTGGGCTGAATAAAATCCGGATTACCCTCGATATACTCTTTGAGCCAGCCCTGATACCTGGACAAACGGAAAAAATAGTTCGTCTCTTGAATATATTCAGGCGGCTTCAAGTGATCCGGACAAAGCCCGTCCACTAACTCTTTTTCCGTGTAAAACCTCTCACAGCCAAAACAATAATAGCCTCCGTATTCTCCAAAATAGATATCTTGGTTATCATATGCAAGCTGAAGAAACTTTTGAACGCATTTCTGGTGAAATTGTTGGGTTGTCCGGATAAAACAATCATTTCTAATTTCCAACTCAGGCCATAATTCTCTAAATTCAGCGCTAATACGATCTACATAAGCCTGAGGCGACTCATTATTTTCTTCAGCCGCTTGAACAATTTTGTCACCATGCTCATCTGTTCCGGTCAAAAAAAAGGTCCTTTCAGACTTCAATCGATGAAATCTACTAAGACAATCAGCCAAAATCGTTGTGTAGGCATGTCCCAAATGCGGCCTGTCATTGACATAATAGATTGGTGTTGTGATATAGAACTCGTTCACTAAGAACATCCTCCAAAATAGGTCAGATCCTTTATTTGTTCCTTTATTTCTTTGCCTTTTTTCTGGGCCTGTTTTTTTTCTTTCTTGGTTTTCGTGACGATGAGGAGCCTTTCTTTTGATTGGTCTCAGACTTATTGACGGATGTCGTTTCTTCGGATTTTGGCGATGATCTGACTGACTCACCACAAGGCTTATAGACTTCCTCGTGCACGGTGACAACTGTTTCTTCATCCATTTCTGAGTTCTCTTGACCCCCTTCTTCAGATGATTCAAACAGATTATCCAGAGAATCGATCCGTTCGGAACCAATAGTCAAGCTAGACCATTCCAGCAAGGCAACCTCTCTTTCATCCCCGGATTTTGTACCAACAATCAATGAATCACGAAATAAATTGGCCCGTAAAACCTTTAATTCACCAGCCGATGTCTCATACCTTTTCCCTACTTTGGGACACCTTCGATAAAAATCAGCATAGGTATCTTTTTCAAAATTCAAACAACACAGAAGCCGTCCACAAGCCCCGGATATTTTTGAGGGATTTAGAAACAATTGTTGTTCTTTAGCCATCCTAATAGTCACTGGATCAAACTTGCGCAAGAATTGATGACAACAGCAAATTCGTCCGCAATTACCTATACCGCCTAATATCTGAGCCTCATGCCGAACTCCGATTTGGCGCAATTCAATTCTTGTCTTATATTGATTGACCAATATTTTGACTAAGTCCCGAAAATCAATCCTGGCTGGGGCAGTAAAATAAAAAACTAACTTACTCTTATCAAAACGAACTTCAACATCGACAAGTTTCATTTCCAGGCCCAAAGACCGGATTTGCTGGAAACAAAAGTGATGGGCCTCATATCCAAGCTGTATATTTTCCTGTTCAATCTGCAGATCGTCTTTGTCAGCAACCCGTTCAATTGGTTTAATCTCATACTCAGACAGGCTTGCCGGAAGTTCCTCACGTATAATCACTACTTCAGCCAAGCCCAATCCCTCTTCTGTAGAGACAAGAACTTTATCTCCTTCAGCTATATCATGAGAACAGGGATCAAAATAATAGATTTGACCTTGTCTACGGAACTTGACTCCAACATATTTTTGCATAACTCACACGCTTTTCTAAAATTTATCCTTTTTCAGCAATCAACTCTTTAAGCCTTGCTATAGCTGCATCTATGCCAGAAGGATCGTTGCCACCTGCTTGGGCCAAGTCCGGACGTCCTCCTCCGCTACCATTTACTTTACTAGCCACAGGGGTAATAAGGTCAGGGGCAGTGAAGAAGTCGAACAACTCCTGGCTCACAAACAGTGCCATCAGGACCTTGCCTTCTTGCTCAGCAATCAAAAAAATAACACCGTCCTGTAATTGGGACCGCAACTCATCCATCATACTCCTTAGCCCCTTCATCCCACTTCCGTCAGGTAATTCAACCCTGGTAGCCAAGACCCGTATCCCTGAGACTTTTTCAACATCATCCAGGACGCTACTTTTGTTTGAGAACTGTACCTTGGAGGCCAATTTTTGTTTTTCCTTTTCCAACCTCTTAACCTGATCCTGCAGCTCCTGAATCCTGGTAGAAAGACTGTCTGGCTGAGTATTGACAAGATTACAGACAGAATCAAGGAATCGACGTTGCCGCCTGAAGATCTCAAGTGTCTGCCAACCGGTTGAGGCCTCTATCCTGCGGATTCCTGCGGCAACTCCAGATTCAGATATAATAGTAAAAATACCAGCTTGACCTGTGGAGTTCAAATGAGTCCCGCCGCATAGTTCCTTGGAGATTTCCGGGACTTCGACCACCCTTACTTCATTTGAGTATTTCTCTTCAAATAAGCCGAGGGCCCCTTCATGCATAGCCTGTTCAAAAGGAATCACTTGTGTTATTACCGGGTAATCCAACAATATCGTCGAATTCACCTCATCTTCAATCTGTTGTAGCTCATCATCAGAGACAGGATGGATATGGGTAAAATCAAAACGAAGGCGTCCAGGACTGACTAAAGAACCTGACTGCTTGACATGTTCACCCAAAACATTCCTCAGAGCCGCATGTAATAAATGGGTGCAGGTATGATTGCGGGCAGCAGCCATTCGTTGATTCTCATCAACGCTCATATTGACTTCTTGTTCCCTATTCAATTGCCCTGTTTTAATCTCTGCCTTATGGATGATAAGCCCGAGATGCGGTACATATGTATCTTTGACCTGGGCCAGACCTGTAGTAGACAGGATTTGTCCCACATCACCACTTTGGCCCCCAGACTCACCATAAAAAGGTGTGCGGGCCGTAATTACATATCCTTGAGCCCCCTGTTGCATCTCGCTTACAGGTTGACCATCCAAGTCCAAGAGATCGACTATACGGCTCGAGGTCTGTAAGTAATCGTAACCTACAAACTCTGTCTGTATCTCTGCATCCTGGTAATTTGAAAATTTCCCCTTAAAATCATAGGACGTTCTTTCACTTGAAACCGCCTTGGAGCGCTTTTTTTGAGCCTGCATATAATTCTCAAAACCGTCTTCATCAACAAAAAAACCCTTTTTTTCTGCCACATCTTTGACTATATCAACCGGAAATCCAAAGGTGTCGTAAAGTTTAAAAACTGTTTCACCAGGCACCTGTCTAATTCCTCTTTGTTCTAAAAGTTCCAATTCCTCAGACAGCATATTCAAACCCTTATCAAGGGTCTTACTGAAATTTTCTTCCTCCCGGCAGACAACCTTAGACATAAAATCTCTGGTCTTTAAGAGCTCAGGATAGGCCTCACCCATCTCTCCTACCAATTGGTCACAGACCTCATGTAGAAAGGGTCTTTCCAGACCAAGGAAACGTCCGAATCTGTAAGCCCGCCTTATAAGTCTGCGCAAGACATAGCCTCGCCCCTCATTGGAAGGGAGGATACCATCGGCAATCATAAAACTGACTGACCGGCTGTGATCGGCCACCACCCGAAGGGCAGTATCGATATCCGAATCAGAGCCGTATTTCACCCTAGTCTTATAGGCTGTACTCTCAATAAGACCGGTGAATAGATCTGTATCATAGTTAGAGGTCACTCCTTGACAGACCGCAGCAATCCTTTCCAGCCCCATTCCGGTGTCTATACTGGGACTAGGCAAAGGGTTCATGTCTCCGGACTCATCACGATCAAATTGCATAAAGACCATATTCCAGATCTCCAAATACCGGTCACAATCACAAACACCGATGCCGCAATTAGGACCGCAGGCCATCTGCTCACCTTGATCAAACATGATCTCGGAACATGGTCCACAAGGTCCAGTCTCTCCCATTGACCAAAAATTATCCTTCTCCCCCAGTCGATAAATCCTATTCGTGGAAATCCCGGTCAACTTCTTCCACAATGTTATCGCTTCCTCATCATCCTTAAAGACTGTCACATAAAGTTGTTTTTTGGGCAATTGTAGTTCACGAGTCAAATATGTCCAGGCAAGCTGAATAGCCTCCTCCTTAAAATAATCGCCAAATGAGAAATTACCCAACATCTCAAAAAAGGTGTGGTGTCTTGAAGTATAACCTACATTCTCTAGATCATTGTGTTTTCCGCCAACACGTAAACACTTTTGTGCGCTGGCCGCCCGGGAATAAGACCGGTTCTCCTGTCCCAAAAAGACCTTTTTAAATTGGACCATGCCTGCATTTGTGAACAAGAGACTAGGATCGTCTTTTGGAACAATAGGAGAACTTGGTATTATTTGATGATCATTTTTGGCAAAAAAATGCAAAAAAGACTTTCGTATTTCAGCTGCTGTGATCAAAACCCACTCCTCAAAGTAACATAACTGGAATTATTTTCACCTTAAAATATCCTATCTACTCTTTACCACTTTCTTTGGCTGTTTCTTCCTTTTGAACCCTTTGATTGTCGGTAATCTCTTCTTTAGGTTCTTTTAAACCCAAATGCCGCAATACATCATCTTCAACAGATTGCTTAATCTCGGAGTTCTCTTGCAAAAAAGCCCGAACATTTTCTTTCCCCTGACCCAACCTTTCGGAACCATAGGCATACCAAGATCCGCTCTTGTCAACAAGACCATATTGAACGCCCAAATCAAGCAATTCACCTTCCTTGGAGACTCCGGTACCATAGAGTATATCAAACTGAGCCTCCCGAAAGGGTGGAGCTACCTTGTTTTTGACTACTTTGACCTTGACTCTGTTTCCATAGATTTCCTCTTTATCTTTCAAGGATTGAATCTTTCTGATATCAAGACGTATCGAAGAATAAAACTTCAAAGCATTGCCGCCTGTTGTTGTCTCGGGATTGCCATAACCGGTCATACCAATCTTCATTCTGATCTGATTTATAAAAATCACCGAGGTCTTTGATCTATGAATCGAGCCTGTCAACTTCCTCATGGCATGGGACATTAGACGTGCATGCCCACCCACTTGGGTTTCACCCATACTTCCCTCCAACTCAGCCTGAGGTATCAGGGCAGCTACTGAATCCACAACAATCACATCTATTGCTCCGGAACGAACAAGTAGATCACATATTTCAAGGGCCTGTTCACCATAATCCGGTTGAGAGATCAAGAGCTCATCTGTTTTGACCCCTAATCGATGAGCATATTGGACATCAAGGGCATGCTCAGCATCAACAAAGGCAACACTTCCTCCAGCTTTTTGGGCTTCAGCCAAAATCTGCAGAGCTAAGGTAGTCTTTCCCGAAGATTCAGGACCATATATCTCTATAACCCGTCCTCTTGGTATACCTCCTACCCCAAGGGCCAAATCTAGTCCAATCGAACCGGTTGAAATTGAAGGTACAGCTTGATGAGCCTCATCGGACAAAAACATGACCGAACCTTGTCCATACTTTCTCTCAATTGTAGTCAAAGCGGTCTTCAAGGCTTCTTTCCTAAGTTCATCCGATGATGATTGAGAGGACTTACGAGCCATAGTTAACTCCTCACTTAAAAAGATTCAATAAATTATGATAATTAGCGTTTAACGCACAACATTAAATACATCGTAAACTAAGATCTTAACAGATCAAATAAAAGAGGGCAACAACTCCATCTTGCTCAATTTTTAAGGGCATGCTAATTTTATTTTCTATGTACAACACGAAATACGATTGTCTAGCCCTATTTTCCGGAGGACTAGACAGCATATTGGCCTGCAAAATACTTCAAAACCAGGGTCTAAGAGTTTTAGGGCTCCATTTCATAAGTCCTTTTTTCGGACAGATCAAAGACATGGACCAGTGGATGACTAAATTTGGAATCGATATCCTACCTCTTGATATCGGTCAAACCTTTATTGATATGCTGATCAAGGGCCCTAAATGGGGTTTTGGCAAGTACCTTAACCCTTGTATTGATTGTAAAATCTTGATGCTCAAACAAACTAAAACCCTGCTTGAAAACTTCCAAGCTCAATTTATAGTTTCTGGAGAGGTCCTTGGTCAAAGACCTATGTCCCAAAGAAGAGATTCCCTTCACATTGTCCAAAGAGATGCCGAGGTCAAAGATATCCTTTTAAGGCCCTTAAGCGCCAAGATATTACCTCCAACACCAATGGAGAAAGCAGGTTTGGTAGACAGGGGTAATCTCTGTGATATCAGTGGTCGGGGACGAAAGAAACAAATGACTCTAGCTCGCAACCTTCAACTCCCTGAAATCCCTACTCCTTCGGGAGGTTGCCTGTTGACTGAACCAGAATCGGTCAAACGATTCCGTTCACTTTTCAAGCACATCCCATCACCCAGTCTTAATGACTTTCAACTAAGTAAAATCGGAAGACAATTCTGGTCAAACAGTAACTGGTTGATAATTGGACGCAACAAAACTGACAATGCCAAACTATTGGAACTTGTCCAAACTCGGGACATTGTCTTTAAATTGACTGATATCCCAGGCCCATTGGCCATTGGCCGTCAATTAAAAAAAACCTGGTCAGATGACATTATTCTAAAAGCTGCTCAATTTATAGTCTCATTTTCAACAAAAGCTAAGCAAAGTCGTGATCCCATCCGAATTAAAATAGTACAGGCCCATAGAACAATGCAAGAACTACATATAAACCAGACCAGCCCTTATAAGCAAAATATCTGGCAAGAACCCACAGGTGAAGACTGCTAGATGAAAGAACGTGGACCGTGAACCGTTGACCGTCAACCGAAGAAATAAGAATAAAAAGTCATTTCTTAACCTCTTCGTCTTACGGTTCACAGTTCACAGTTCTCGGTTCACATTCTTTTAGCATGAAAGAACGTGGACCGTGAACAGTCAACTTCTTCTGTATACTTCGTTGTGCCGCTAGGGTATAGGGTTAACTACAAGTATTTGGAGTATGATTCTCTGAAGAGATCATTTCCTTTACTGCCGCAATTAATTCAAGTCCAGCCATTTTTCTACCATACCCTTCTCCCACAGGTATTTGGCAATACTTTCTGAACCATGCAAGACCACTTCTTTATTCGGTCCTGAATGAACAATGAGTAAAGGGATCGATCTATAACCATGACAAGAGAAATATACTCTTGCCTTTTTGACCGACTCCTGAATTGTGTCCGGTACAGCAATAGGTTCACTCTTTTTCTGAGACTTTACTTTCAAGATTGGGATAAACGGATTTTTCTTCAACAAGGGAGAATCAATGACCCGTGCCAATTTCATCATTCCTTGCCTTGTATTGTCTATTGAAATGAGATACCAATTACCATGCCATGGCTTATTCTTTGCCAGATTTACAAGCACCTCTGTGCAATGGGCGCAACGAAAGCTAAAAAACAAAAAGTAATCATCCGAGGTAACGCTATCTTTAGCCTGACGATTACAAAAGGCAATTTCCTTAAGCTGTGGGGGGTTAGGATGAAAGACCAACAAGGCATTGGCTGAAAAAGACCCAAGAAAGATTGCCCCGCCCAAAACAAAGACCAACAGTGACTGACGAACCCAGGCTAACCCCCCTAAGCCTATCAACAGGAACAAACCCACTCCAAGACAGAGATAACATTGCAAATTGAGACCAAAAGCTTGATAACCCAATAATACTCCATCAAAAGCCAATCCACCAAATATTAGGACCATGACCGAGTTCCACAAAAAAGGCCTTTTGTATCGACAGGCAAAAAAGACAATAGCCCAAAGGATCCAAAAAAAGACAGCTCCCACAACAACCAAGAAGTGTGCACCTAAACGTACATACTGACCAACAACCTGACAATCCGAGGTGGTACAAAGACTTGCCTGTTGCTTCAGAAAAAGCCAGATATCAATACTAAGAGCCATGGCCACAAGTAAAAGGATCACTTGTAAAAAGTTTTCCTTGTTCAGCAACTTGCTCATACTCAACTCCACGAATTTCTCAGATAAAAATAGTAAACATTAAGTATACGTTTGCCCACGGAGGAAATTTATATAGACTGACTAAATCCATTGGTCAAACCGGTTCAGGACTCCTAGACTTTTCAGCCAATATCAATCCTCTAGGAGTACCTAACTGGAGATATTTTAATGCCTGACCTTCAGCCTAACTAGTTCCCATCCGGAAATTTTTGATTTCCGGATATGGAAATAACAAGTTTTCAATTCGGAAACTAGATTTTTTTGGTTTGGCGCTGATGAACTGGAAAAAACAGCTGCAGAAGCATAACTTTTTCTTGCTTCTTTTTGCTCTATAGACCATGAAGGACAAAAAAATCTAAGGATGAAAATATCCTATCCATTGGCCAGGACCCTTTCAACATCATCAATCACCGATTTGGGAGTAGAGGCCCCAGCGGTCAACCCAATGATCTCCTTGTTTAATAGATGTGATAAAGGCAATTCACTGGCCTGTTCTACATGGATACTTTCAACCTCATGAGAGCTTATAACTTGAGCCAACCGCCTAGTGTTCCCACTTCTATATCCACCGACAACAACCATTACTTCAACATGTTTGGACATTTCGATGGCCTCTTGCTGACGTTCTCTGGTGGTATCACAAATAGTATCAAATACCGGCACTGACATATCCAATGTATTTAGATATCTGACTATGGCATTAAACTCATTCCTATTTTGCGTTGTTTGAGCGGCAAGAAAATATTCGTATTCAGAACTCAGAGAGAAACTCTTCAATTCAGCCAGATTCTCAAAGACTTTTGCCTGGGAGTTGGCATAACTCAATAGTCCTTTTACCTCAGGATGATGACGTTCCCCAAACAGCAAGAGGGTTTTCCCATGGGCTGTTTGTTTTTCAATAAATCGTTGAGCCTTCTTCACCTTAGGACAGGTAGCATCAATAATAGTCACCTGTGTTTTTTCCAAACTATCTTGAATATCTCTGGGTATTCCATGGGCCCTAATAACCACATAAGAGCCTGGCTCAAAACAGTCATTCTCATCTGCTTGAATTACTCCCTGTTGTTTATAAAAATCCAAGACCTGCGGATTGTGAATAATAGGCCCCAGAGTATAGATCTTTATCCCTTCACTCTCTTTGACCACTCTTTCCAATTTCTGTAAAGCAAGATCTACACCCATACAGAAACCTGCTTTTTCCCCTCGAATAATCTTCGGCATATAAATTGTTTATCCTCTTAATTCTGTTATTGTCTAATATTCAGAAATGATTCTAACTCCTGCCAATCATTACAGTCCATAATCCTTTTTCGCAAGGCTTTGGCCTCATCAATCCAGCGAACATATCTGGCCAATGAGGCCCGCATCTTAAAGAAAGATGACCGGGACATGTCATATTTTAGGGTCAACTGAACATGTCTTTGCATGACAGATATTAGCTCTTTTATATTTTGACCCCTTGGATCGGTAGTTGAAGACCACTTCCTCAGAAAATTTCTGAATATCATAGGACACTTAAGAGCCCCTCTTGCAAACATGACCCCGTCAATCCCTGTCTTATTTAGACAACAAATTGCCTCATCACTGGTCAAAAGATCGCCACTACCAATCACTGGGACACTAACAACCCTTTTTAGTCTCTCAAGATGAGACCAGTCTGCATGGCCCTGAAAACCCTGCCCCACTGCTCTTGGATGGAGGGTAATCCAGGAAACACCGCGATTCTCCAATTCAGGACCTAAATCTATAGCCATGCACTCACCTAAATACCAACCTGAACGAATCTTGACCCCAATCCGCCCTGGTCCGACAGTTTCAACCATTGTCCCAACAAGGTCCAAAAGGAGCTCGGGGTCTTGCAAAAGCGCTGCTCCAGCTCCGGATTTGACAACCTTTTTGACCGGACAGCCGGCATTGAGATCAAAATAGGAAAAACCCATTCCCAAAAGCACATGCAAAGCCTCTCTGATCAGCTCCTTATCTCGGCCAAACACCTGAACTACCAAGGGTTGATCCTTCGGATGTGTCTCTAAGATTCGAAAGGTACCAGGAGAGTTATAAAGGAGACCTTTTACACTGACCATTTCAGTACAAGCCACCGTACAACCGTATTCTCGACACAACATACGAAACGGCAGATCTGTATGCCCAGCCATTGGAGCCAGCCATGGACTGTCCGGACCAATCAGAGGCGGCATATCAAAATCTCCCAATCATAAACGGATCTGTAATAATTTGTCATCATTAACTATATTAATGAGATCCCTTTGAGTTGAAGAAAGATGTTGACGGTTCACGGTAAACGTTCTTTTCACATTAAAGACCTAATTGCCAACGTATTAAGGCGCTAAAAATATTTTTCCGTAAACGTTTATCCGATGAAAAGATATCAGCAAGCCATTGTCGCATTTCAAATCTTTTGGTATCCTTATCTGAGGGACAAGGATTGTCCCAAACAGGTAGATCCCATTCCTTAACCGCTTTGGCAATTTGGCGTTTTTCAATCCCCAACAAAGGACGGATAAGCTCAAATTCTCCGTTAAAAAATTCTTCTTTGGCAAACATGGCCTCGATTCGGCCAGAATACATCATGTTCATAAAAAAATTCTCAACCAGATCATCCGCTGTATGTCCAAAGGCGATATGGGATAAACCATATCTGTGGACGAGATGAAACAATCGCTTTCTCCTATGCCAACTACAAAAAAAACATGGTGAGTTTTTTCGATTTTCGGAGGTATGAGCCCGAGGCCCGAAATCTTTGATCTCGATAGATCCCGACAATCCATTTTGTTTTGACCATTCAAGTAATGGTCTGTGATTGACCGCATCAAAACCAGGATTGACATGCAAGACCATCAGCTCAATTGGAAAGGGGAGTCTAGCTTTTTGTAAGACAAGAATCTGTAATAATCCCCAGCTATCCACTCCTCCTGACACGGCCACTCCAATTCTCGCCCCAGGGAACAGCATGGATTTAGAATAAATGAGCTTGCCAGCCTTTGCCAGGCAAGCCTTTTGGCTAAAAGTCATTTTTTTCTTGGCTTTCATATCCTTAACATCTTCATCTAAAACCTATTGACTGCTTTCAAGATCATGATTATAAGATTTTCTGGTCTTTGATGTGAATCAAGAGTGCTGATTCCAATCATAGACCTTTTGAAATGTCAACAACCCGCATGACAATTCTCTTCAAAATTTTTGCATAAAGTAGGAGCATAGACAATAACTATTAAATTTGGTTATAACATGCTCTAGTTTATCACTTAAGGTCTATCTGCAAAAGTCAAAATTGCTTTATTTCAGCAAAACCAATTAAATTTATACTTATACTACATAACCATTAATAATATTTTCAATTGACTACAAAAATAACAACCAATAATAAAAAGAGCTAACTATGGCTAGAATAACTGTTGAAGACGCACTTCAACACATCAACAATCGATTTGTTATTGCTCAAATGGCAATAAAACGTGTCAAGATGTACAGAGAGAATTATTCCCCTCTGGTTAAAACAGACAACAAAGAGGTTGTAACAGCCTTAAGAGAAATTGCTGCCAAAAAAATCCTTCTCGACAGCTCGATTGATGAAGCTGGAATTAAGGTGGAATGATTATGAGTACAAGAGATTATTATGAAATCCTAGGTATTTCTAGAAATGCTTCTGAAGAAGAAATAAAGAAGGCTTACAGGAAGCTCGCCTTCCAGTATCACCCCGATAGAAACCCTAATGACTCTGAAGCGGAACAAAAGTTCAAAGAGACTTCAGAGGCTTATCAAGTTCTGGGTGATCCTCAGAAAAGGTCAGCTTACGATAATTTTGGTCATGAAGGAGTCAACAGCAACGGCTTTCAAGGCTTCCAATCCGGTCAGGATATTTTTGATACCTTTAGTGATATCTTCGGCGATTTCTTCGGCTTCAGTTCCTCTCGTGGCAGACGTGGACCGCGGCCTCAACAAGGTGCGGATCTTCGTTACAATTTGAGTATCTCTTTTGAGGAGGCAGTCAAAGGAACAGAGATTGACCTTCAGATTCCCAAGGAGGAAGAGTGTGGAAGTTGCCAAGGCTCAGGTGTAGCTCCTGGTCATCAACCTGAGACCTGCAAACATTGCGGAGGTTCCGGCCAGGTATTTCAATCTCAAGGTTTTTTCAGGATTTCAACTACCTGTCCGATCTGTCGAGGTACTGGGCAAGTCATCAAAGACCCATGTAAGGATTGTAATGGCAAGGGTAGAGTACAGAGGACAAAAGAGGTCCATGTGACCATTCCGGCTGGAGTCGACAACGGTAATAGGCTGAGATTGCGGGGGGAAGGTGAAGCAGGAAGGCATGGAGGACCTGACGGCGATCTATACGTTGTAATCAATGTTGAAGAACATTCACTATTTCACCGTCAAGGTCAAGATATCATTGTGCCTACAGATATATCTTTTGTTCAAGCAGCTTTAGGAGATCGAATCGATATTCCTACTTTGGATGACCCGGTGCCCATGGATATCCCAAAAGGGACCCAAAGCGGACAGACATTTAAGCTAAAAGGTCTAGGTATTCCTTACATTGAAAGCAATCGTAAAGGCAACCTGGTAGTTCAGGTAAAAGTCAGGACACCGACAAATTTAACCAAGCAGCAGGAAGATCTCTTAAGAGAGTTTGATCGTTTGGAACAAGAAAAGCCTAAGAGTCGAGTCAGGAACTTCTTCAAAAGGGCCATGGGTGACGAGTAATGGATTACGATTTGACTCATGTGGATTCTGATGGCTCGGTCCATATGGTGGATGTTACTGAAAAACCATCCACCCAACGTAGAGCTATCTTTCAAACCACTGTACAACTATCAGCTAAGACATTCCAACTCCTTCAAGAAAAGGCCCTTGCCAAAGGGGATGTACTGACTACAGCCAAAATAGCCGGCATACAAGCCGCAAAAAAAACATCCCATTTGATACCAATGTGTCACCCAATCTTTATTGATCATATAGATATACAATTCAGACTGGATAAGACTCAAGGCGTGGTTATTATTGAGGCTGAATCCCGGACTTCAGCCCAAACTGGAGTTGAAATGGAAGCCCTTGTAGCTGCACAGGTGGCTGCAATGACCATTTATGACATGTGTAAAGCAGTCCAGCGTGATATTGTCATCACTGCTTGCCATCTTATACATAAATCAGGTGGTAAAAGCGGGACTTATGAGTTTCAGAGATCAGATGATGGATAAGGTAGAACAGAAGATAACTGGCAGGGCTTAAGGATATTACTAAATAGCGTAACTTTCTTGCTGTCTTTATAAAAAAACCGTCTCCAGTAGGAGACGGTTTTTTCTGGTCAATGGGCAACAATACAGTACAGATCTATCATATCAAAAAATCAGCTCTTATCGACGTGGACGGGCTTTGTTGACCTTGATCGTCCGCCCCCCGTATTCACTGCCATCCAAGCTTGACATAGCCTCGTCAGCATGTTCTGTACTCATCTCAACAAAGCCGAAACCTCTGAATCTCCCTGTCTCTCGATCTTGAATCAGATTAACGGACTCGACTTGACCAAACTGGGAAAATAATTCCCGAACGTCTTCCTCAGACGAGGAAAAAGGCAAATTCCCAACATACAACTTCTTCATAAAAAATAAACTCCTAAATTTAAAAAAAACGATTCTTTCTACCGCTCCTTTATCACGGCACCCAAATTCACTATTGTTATTATTCAAAAAAAAGTCAAGCTATCTTCAAAATATTTTTATATAGGTCTTATTGAAATGAAAAACCCTACCAAAAAACTTCTAATAAGGGATATTGAACTGGGCGGAAACTCACCCGTCAGAGTCCAAAGCATGACCAACACCGATACTCGAAACATCCAGACAACAATTAATCAAATAAATGAGCTACAACAAGCTGGATGTGAAATCATTCGTCTAGCTGTCCCTGATACTGAAGCAGCTCATGCTCTCTCGTCTATCAGAAAAAAGACCACAGCCCCACTTGTAGCTGACATCCATTTTGATGCCAAGTTAGCCCTTCTCTCTCTAGAAGCAGGCATTGATGCCCTCAGGATCAACCCAGGCAATATCGGATCATCCCAGAAAGTTAATATGGTGGTCGACGCAGCCAAAGAATATCATGTCCCTATACGCATAGGGGTCAATAGTGGCTCTGTTGAAAAATACCTTTTGAAAAAATACAATGGCCCAACTCCACAGGCTATGGTCGAAAGCGCCTTTAAGCACATAGACTTGTTGGAAAAAAGGAATTTTGAACAGATCAAGATCTCCTTAAAATCCTCTTCTGTTCTTACCACAATCAACGCCTATAGATTGTTAGCCCAAAAAACAGATTATCCTCTGCATATTGGTGTAACTGAAGCCGGAACCCTGATTCGAGGAACTGTCAAGAGCAGTATAGGGCTTGGCATCTTGCTTTATGAAGGGATTGGGGATACACTTCGTGTTTCTCTAACCGGTCAACCCAAGGACGAAGTTTTGGTTGCCTGGGAAATACTTCGCAGTCTTGGTTTGCGACAAAGAGGACCAGAAATCATTTCTTGTCCTACCTGTGGGAGGACAGAGATCGACCTTGTCGGTCTGACTAGAGAGGTGGAAAAACATCTCCAGTCAGTAACCGAGGTTTTTACAGTGGCTGTTATGGGTTGTGTGGTCAATGGTCCAGGTGAGGCCAAAGAGGCAGATATTGGTCTAGCTGGCGGTAAAGGCTGCGGCATCGTATTTAGAAAGGGGCAGGTAATCAAAAAAATTGAAAATCAAAAAGAGATTATCCCAGAATTTCTGAAGGAACTCGATTCCTTTATCCAAGAACGGAATAAAGACTATGGACCCGATCAAAAGCCTTGGCTTAAAGACTTTAAACCATGACCTGTAGATCAAACTCCGCTGATGTTGAGCCGTTGTTTGTTCACCAAAGAATGTGAAACAAAAATACAGCGTTTCGATTCCATGCCTGCCTTCTTCTTTCATTCGGTGGACGGCCATCGATATACCTACTTTAACTTTAAGAGTCTTAACATATTTAGTTTTTTAAGGTCTGCCTGATTATATAAAGTTACATTAGCAAAACCAAGGATATCTGTTTATGCGTCTTAGCCGATATTATATCCCCACACTCAAGGAGAACCCAACAGAAGCAGAAGTTATCAGTCATCGCCTCCTTGTACGAGCCGGGATGATTCGAAAATTGACCTCTGGACTTTACTCATTTTTACCATTAGGTCTTAGAGCCCTTGAAAAAACATCTCAAATCATTAGGGAAGAAATGGACCGGATCGGTTGTCAGGAGATAATGATGCCCTTGGTCCAACCTGCTGATCTATGGCGTGAGACCAAGAGATGGGACTATTACGGCAAAGAGTTGCTTCGCATTAATGACCGTCACAATCGAGACTACTGCCTTGGTCCAACACACGAAGAGGTTATTACTGACCTTGTCCGCTATGAAATTAGATCCTACCGTCAACTACCTGTTAACCTCTATCAGATCCAGACCAAATTTCGTGATGAAATAAGACCCCGTTTTGGCTTGATGCGTTGCCGCGAGTTCCTGATGAAAGACGGTTATTCCTTTGACCAAGATCTTAAAAGCTGCCAAAAGAGCTACGAGATGGTCTTTGAGGCCTATCACCGTATCTTTAAACGCCTTGGTTTGAAATTCAGGGCTGTAGAAGCAGATACAGGTGCTATAGGCGGTTCAGTCTCCCATGAATTTATGGTCTTGGCAGAAACCGGAGAAGACACCATAGCTGCATGTAGCCAATGCCAATATGCAGCCAATTTGGAAAAAGCAGAGGTGATAACCCCAAATTTGGACATGGATCCTGAAAAGATGAAAAATTATAATCAATCATTACAGTCAAATGCACTATATTCTGAACCACAGATTGTAAAAACACCTAATATGCATACCGTGCCTGATGTAGCAAAATTCTTATCTGTTCCGGCTCACCAAGTCATCAAGACATTGCTCTATGAAGCTGATAACCGTCCACTAGCTGCCCTAATTCCCGGCGACCGAGAACTAAACGAAGCAAAACTCAAGAATGTAACCGGTTCTTCCGAACTCTGCCTGGCCACACCTGAGCAAATTGAGTCCTGGACAGGGGCCCCGGTAGGTTTTTCTGGACCCAAGGACCTTAACATCAGTCAAATTATTGCCGACCAGCATCTGTTGGCTGAAAACGATTGGATTACCGGAGCCAATCAGACGGATGCCCACTATATCCATATCCATCTACCTCGCGATGTCAATGTTAGTTGCTATAATGATTTACTAATAGCCCAGGAAGGGGATCTATGCCCGAAATGTCGGGGGAAATTAACCTTTCATAAAGGCATTGAGGTTGGCCATGTCTTTCAATTAGGCACAAAATACAGCCAAGCTATGCAAGCTACCTTTTTGGATGAGAACGGTCGGGAAAAAGAAATGCTCATGGGCTGTTACGGGATTGGAGTAAGCCGGGTTGTTGCTGCAGCTATTGAACAAAACCATGATGATGATGGAATTATATTTTCACCTTCGATTTCACCCTTTGAAGTCTTACTTATCTGTGTTAATCTTAAAGATCAGGAGGTTGTTCAGCAAGCTGAGACTGTTTATAGTCAATTAAGTTCAATGGACATAGAGGTTATGCTTGATGACCGGGATGAACGGCCTGGTGTCAAATTCAAGGATGCCGATCTGTTGGGATTTCCTATACAAATTATTCTCGGTGCCAAAGGGCTACAAAAAGGAATTGTTGAAGCCAAAGACAGAAAAACTGGCCAAAGACATTCTTTGTCTCTGAATCATTTTGAAAGCGAATTTATATCCTGGCGAAAAACTATCAGAGAAGAGTGGGGGATTTTTTAATTTTTATTCTTATTTCTTCGGTCAACGGTTCACGGTCAACGTTCTTCCTTGCTAATACAGGAAAAAGACAATGAATCAATCCTATCTGTATAATGTCAGCCAATTAACTCAGGCCATCAAAGAAGGTCTTGAAGCCAGCTTCCCTTTTATCTGGGTAAAAGGCCAGGTAGGATCAATTTCTAGACCTGATTCAGGACACATATACTTGACCCTAAAAGACGGTCAGGCCATCCTTCAAGTTGTCTGGTTCAAGTCTTTTCATAAAGCCTTTACAGGGTTGCCTCCCCAGAAACTAACCGAAGGTATGGAGATCATCTGTGCTGGGAGAATCTCTGTCTACCCCCCTAGAGGTACCTATCAATTTCTGGCCGAGCTTATTCAGGATCAGGGCATAGGCCAGTTGTATCTGGAATACGAGGCACTTAAGAATAAACTATCTCAAAAAGGCTACTTTGACCATGAACATAAGCAAACCATACCTTCAGATCCGAGCAGAATACTGGTCTTGACTTCACCTTCAGGTGCAGCCATGCATGATTTCCTCTGTTTGTCAGCTGACAGGGGGTACAGAAGTCGCATTCGGATTTATCCTGTCCAGGTCCAGGGAGAAGGAGCTGAAAAATCCATTATTCAAGGACTCAATCTAGCGAACAAAAACCAGTGGGCCGAAGTTATTGTCATTATTCGAGGCGGTGGATCCCTGGAAGATCTCTGGACATTCAACAAAGAGGAAGTGGCCACAGCCGTATATAATTCATCCATCCCTGTTGTAACCGGGATAGGCCATGAAACAGACTTGTCTATTACAGACCTGACCGCAGATCTCAGAGCGGTTACCCCAAGCCATGCTGCCCAATTGATATGGACCGAACGTTCTCATCTTGTCCAAAGGCTTGACGAGCTGAATCTCAACCTTAAACAAGCCTGGGACTTCCTGTTCTGGAATAAATGGAAGACCATAAAACAATCGGCCAAGGCCTTGTCCTGGTTATCACCTGACAATCAACTGGAAAGGATCAAAGAACGTCAGGACACATTGCTACACCAACTCCTGACTTGGGAGAACAATCTTCTTAGGCAATCAGAGGAAAGGCTAAAAAGTCTTAGCAATGAACTAAAGAAATGCCTGTCTCGGAAACGATTTGACTCCTTTGACAATCATCTCCACCATCTCACTACCCGGCTACAGGCTGGTATTAGATATTGCCTTGATCATAAAGAGCATAAGTTTTCAATCACAAATAAGGCCCTTAAAGACTCTGATCCCAAGCTGCCGCTTTTAAAGGGCTACAGTTTGGTCAAGATTCGGTCCACCCAAGAGATCTTGCACTCATCAAGTCAAGTTAAACCTGATGATTATTTGGATATTCAAACATATAAGGATAACCTACTTGCCCGGGTGATTAAAGATGATAACTGAGCTTTACATCTTTTTTAGACAATCATTATTAACCAACATGTCCTCAGCCGGCACAACGAAGCATGAAAAGAGTGTAAACCGAGAAGCGTGAACTGTGAACCGCAAGACGAAGAGGTTAAGAAATGACTTTTTTATTCTTATTTCTTCGGTCAACGGTTTACCCGGTTAAATCTCTTTTTATTTAACTTGGTCAACAGTTCACGGTCAACGTTTTCTCAGGTTAAGGTATCTTATGACTAAAAAAGACAAGAGCTATGAACAACAGATCCAAAGGATACAGGAGATTGTCAATCAGTTGGAGAAAGGTGATATCCCCCTTGAACAAAGCCTAGCCTTGTTTAAAGAAGGGACTGAATTGGTCCAACATTGCCGGAAACAACTAAATGAAGCCAAGCATAAGGTCCAGATCTATTCCCAGGGAATATGGCAAGACCTTGAAGACGAGGATACGGGTCATGAGCCGGGAAGGAATGAAGAAACAGATAAAGACTCTCCAACATGAAGTTGAGCTCTTTTTGGAGACCAGATTCCAAAATACGACCATACATAAGCCCTTGAAGGAATCGATGACATACAGCCTTAAAGCCGGTGGGAAAAGGATTCGTCCTATCCTATGCCTATCTTGGGCCGAACTTCTAGGTTTGGACAAATCAAGGCTTACCCCTTTTGCTGCCGCCCTGGAATGTATCCATACCTATTCCTTGATTCATGACGATCTCCCGGCAATGGACGATGATGATCTGCGAAGGGGGATGTCAACAAATCATATAGTCTTTGGGGAACCCATGGCCATTTTAGCTGGTGATGGCTTACTAACAGAAGCCTTTTCTCTTATGTTGGAGACAGAACTACCACCGGATCTAATCATCGCAGCAATCCAAAAAATTGCCGCTGCTGCGGGTCCCAAAGGCATGGTCGGTGGACAGGCTATGGACATGTCGACTGATAATGAAAGAGGACTAGACTCTTTTCAATTCCTAAAGACCATGCATAGCCTGAAAACAGGGGCTATAATCCAAGCCTGCTGCACAAGCGGAGCCATCTTGGCTGGAGCTGATCTAGAGGACCAGGAGCGTGCCGGTCAATATGGACAATCTATTGGACTGGCCTTTCAAGTAGCTGATGATATCCTTGACGTCACCGGGGACAAAACCAAATTAGGGAAAAATCCGGGGATGGATGAAAAACAAGGTAAATTGACCTATCCTTCCCTGCTTGGCCTCGAACAAAGTCGTCAATGGGGGCAAAAACTAATTGACCAGGCTCATGAGTCCCTTAGCCCTTATCCCGAGACAAAGTCTGATTTCCTTAAAGAGTTGGCCCAATATGTTATTGATCGAGCTGAATAAATATCAAAGAGCCTGAATTTTGGAGTTAAGGCAATGACAATATCACTTCTTGAACAGATTCAAGACCCCAATGATGTCCAACAATTCACTATTCAGGAGCTTGAAAGCTTAGCAAAAGAAATCAGACAGGAGATTATCAGCTCTGTCTCTGTAACAGGCGGTCACTTGGCTCCTTCCCTTGGTGTTGTTGAACTTACATTGGCCATTTTAAAGGTCTTTGATCCCAAAACGGATAAAATTGTCTGGGATGTCGGACATCAATCTTATGCCTACAAGATCTTGACCCAAGGGATTGAACGTTTTCGGACCCTGCGACAGCTTAAAGGCATGAGTGGTTTTCCAAGACTCAACGAATCCAAATTTGATCATTTCGGAGTCGGACATTCCAGCACCTCTATTTCAGCTGCTTTAGGCATGGCTGTTGGCAGGGATTTTTCAAAGGAATCCTCCAAGGTCTTGGCTATAATCGGAGATGGATCACTGACAGCTGGAATGGCTTATGAGGGCCTAAACCAAGCCGGGGATCTTGATCGGGACCTTATTGTTATCCTAAACGACAATGAAATGTCTATCTCCAAAAATGTCGGAGCATTATCTTCTTTTCTAAGCAGAAAACTTTCAGATCAAAGATTCCTCCGTCTTAAAGAAGACATCAAGAAAAGACTCCGTCAAGTTCCTCGTATTGGAGACGAACTAGTTAATTATGCCCGTAGAAGCGAAGAATCATTGAAGAGCTTTTTTACCCCGGGCATGCTGTTTGAGGCCTTTAAATTCAATTATCTGGGCCCTATTGATGGTCACAATCTTCGACACTTAACCAAGGTCCTTGAACAGATTCGTACCTTACAAAAACCGCTCCTTATACATACTTTGACCACAAAGGGTAAAGGTTACCCCCCAGCAGAAGCCAATCCTACCAGATTCCATGGCATTGGCTGCTTTGAACCCGAGACCGGTCAAGACTTAAAACCCAGCAAACGCCATCCTAACTACAGTGCTGTCTTTGGTACGACCCTTTGCCAACTAGCTCATAATAATCCGATGATCGTGGCCATCACTGCTGCCATGCCGGAAGGGACTGGACTAAATGACTTTGAAAAAGATTTCCCTGACCGTTTCTTTGATGTCGGTATATGTGAACAACACGCCGTCACCTTTGCCGCTGGTCTAGCAAGCAAAGGTTACAAACCAGTAGTCTGTATCTATTCAACCTTTTTGCAACGGGCCTATGATCAAGTTGTCCACGATGTCTGTCTGCAAAACTTACCAGTGATCTTTTGCCTTGACCGCAGTGGTTTGGTGGGAGAAGACGGTCCCACTCATCACGGATCTTTTGACATAAGTTATTTACGTCATATACCCAACATTACCCTCATGGCCCCAAAAGATGAACCGGAACTTCAGTCTCTGTTGGCTTGTGCTGTTGAGCATTCCGGACCGGTAGCTATACGATACCCACGCGGATCTGGGCCTGGTCTGGCTCTTTCTTCCCAACCAATCCCTGTCCCTTACAACCAGGGAGAAATGGTACGTACTGGAAGTGACGGACTTATAATCAGCTATGGTAGCTGCCTTTCTACTTGTCTAGAAGCAACTCAGTCCTTGGCTGAAGAACAAATTATTCATCTCAGTATCTTTAATCTCCGTTTTACCAAACCCTTACCAGTGGAACAGCTCCGCTCCCTGATCCCTGAATATTCTTATCTCTTTATAGTCGAAGAAAACTCCCTCCTGGGTGGCGTCGGTTCTGCAATCCTTGAATTTCTGGCCAATGAGGACCTACTTAGTCATCTTAAGATCAAACGTATCGGTCTACCAGATCAGTTTATCGAACATGGGACAATCAACGAGCTAAAACATATGCTAGGTCTTGATGCAGAAGGAATCAAAAAAACCATCCTTGAAACCATTGGGACAAAAAAGCTTAAACCTTGACTGTGAAGGGCGTAAAGTCAACAAGATAAGCATAAAATTAACTACAAGATAAGAATTAGATCTGCCCTGTTTATCATATTAATCCCATACCCTAGCGGGCACAACCTAGCATGAAAAAAGAATGTGAACCGAGAACCGTGAACCGCAAGATGAAAAGACTCAAGAACATCCCCTGTTGATTCTTATTGCTTCGGTCCACGGTCAACGTTTTTTTCATATTAAAGGGGCATCTCCTCTTTAACCCCTTTCCTTTTCCAAAACAAAAACTACTTCTATATGCCACGTCTGGGGGAACATATCAAACAATGCCATTTCTTTGATTATCCAACCGGCCTTGATAAAGGGCCTTATATCCCGACAGGTATTGACGATATCACATGAAATCCAAACAATCCTTTCCAATACAGGCTGCTCAGCCACAAGATTAAGGCCTTTTCCAATACCAATCCTTGGTGGATCAAAAACCAAAGCCTGAATGCCATACTGTACCAAGAGACGAGGTAAATCAGCTCGGACGACATCACAATTTATGAATTCAACATTATTTAAACCAGCTGTCTCGGCATTCTCCCTAGCTGCTATAATAGCCTCTGAATCACTTTCTATAGCCATAACCCTGTCTGCTTGTCTGGACAAAGGCAAAGAAAAATTCCCCACCCCGGCATAAAGGTCGGCTATAATTCTCAGACCCATAAGGTGCTTACAGACATAACGGATTAGGGACAGATTAAGGGACCAGTTGGCTTGGAAAAATACTTTTGGAGGGACATCCAGCATAAGGCCATAATCTTCTAGCGGCAATCTAATACTCTGAGTAGAATGCTCAGAAAGGGCCAAATGATCAAAGGGACTGGCAGCAACAGTTTGCTTTCCTTCAGGGAGTCTCTGACAGATCTGTTTCAGAGATTTTGAGAGTGGTCGGCTAAAAAGAAGACAATCATCTAGGGGTATAAGTTGATGACTGCGAATTTGTCTAAAATGAGGTTTTCTTTTGTAGACAACTACCTGACCACGCCACCTGTAACGCCATCCAGGACGACTGGGAAAGATTTCAATCTTTTCTTTGACCTGTTCAATAATCTCATCACCTAGAGCCCTTTTGATTTCATTGAGCAATAATTCTTTCTTAAGACAAAGTTGAACAGATTGAGGGATAGTGCCAAAACGACAACCACCACATCCCCTGGAATGTAAGCAAGGGTGTGGTCTTCGAGAATCATGTGGTTTGATTACATCGGTCCAGCTAACTTCTACATAATCTCTTTTAGCCTTATGGATAAAACCCTCGATCTCTTCACCCGGATAGACACCTGGCTCAACTAAAGCCACCTGACCGGAAGGCAGATGAGCAAGCCCCCTACCTCGCCATATAAGCTTCTCTATTGTCAGTCTGACCTTGTCCATACTTGATCACTACTTCAACTCCCCTTCAATAACTGTAGTTGAAAAACCACCACGGACATTGTAAGCCAAAGTCACCTTTAATCTATTTGTCTCCAAAACACTCCCCAAATCATTGAAGATTCGTTTTGCAGCTTCTTCTTGGTAAATACCAACGTCTTTGAAGCTGGTAATGTAGTACTTGAGAGACTTTAACTCTACACACTTACCACCGTCAGGGTAATACTCGATAATCAGATGACCAATATCAGGCAAGCCACTGAAAGGACAGACAGCGATAAACTCCTGGGTCTCAGTTCGAATATACTGATTTTTACTCTCAAAGGGGAAAGTCTCCAAGGCCTTTTTCTGAATCCTTTCCTGACTTGCAAAGGAGAACACTTTTCCTTCTGCCAGAACCATATTAATCCTCATGTCCTGAGTTGAGTACAACGAAAGATACAGAGTTCGTGAACCGTGGATTGTGAACTGTGAACCGCAAGACGAAGAGGTTAAGAAATGACTTTCTTATTCTTATTTCTTCGGTC
>CAYUNZ010000007.1:0-37683 GCA_964446205.1 uncultured Desulfohalobiaceae bacterium
GTATCGAAGACCTTGTCTGAAAGTCTGACTATAAAGGGGATATGCCCATGAATGGCCAAAGTCTTGAGGCATTCTTTAAATCCACTCTCATCAATCTAGCCCTTGTTCTTTGGATTGTATCTATAATTATTGTTGTCTATCTTTCCCTACAAAGCTCCACCAACTTGCCGACTGAGTTCTGGAATGCAGACAAGCTTTATCATGCAGGGGTTTATTGCTGGCTGGCCCTATTACCCTTTCAATGCTTCTATTACAATAAAATCAGATATATATCTTCTATATCTATGATTTGTCTGGGTCTGGTTCTAGAGATTATCCAAGCCTATCTCCCCAATCGGACATTCTCAATCATGGATTTTGTCGCCAACAGCTTAGGTGTCTTCCTAGGGATCTGGATAGGGGTAAAAATACAACACCTTTTAAAAAAGAAAATAACTAATTGGATCCCCTAACTGATTAGTTCCCATCCGGAAATTTCGTAACTGTTCAGCCCTTTTCAGAAGACTAAATTAATGCAATTTTTTTCGTTTGACAAGGAAATCAAGAGATTATGAGCAGGCGTATCTTAATACGTGGACGAATAATTTTGAAGATTGACGCAGTCAAACGGAAAAAGGGCAGTTTACGGATAAAAAACTATTTAATGATTTTAAACTCATCCCGACGATTCTTTGACCAGGCAGTCTCGTTATGACCGGGATCGATCGGCTTTTCTTCTCCATAGCTTATAATCCTCAAACGTCCGGCATCAACACCCAAGAGGATCAGAAACTCATAGGCTGCCCTAGCCCTCCGTTCTCCCAAAGCGAGATTATACTCCTCTGTACCCCTCTCATCACAATGGCCTTCAATGATCATCCTCAGTTCAGGATACCGTTTCAGGACCTTCGCCTTTTTCTTTAACAGATCTCTGGCATTAGGATTCAACTCATAGGAATCAAAAGCAAAATGGATCTTCTTTTCCAAAATATCCATCTTCTCAATACGTCTTTTTTCTTCAGAAGCCTGTTTCTCCTTTTCCAATTGAGCCTTTTCTCGCCTTTCCTCCTGACTCAATTGATACTCGTCTAGATCCTTCTTCTTTCCTTTACCCTCCTGAGCCTTACTCCCTTTTTTACCCTCTTTAGCCGTACCCTGTTCATAGCCTTCCTCACCAGAAGGGGTTGTTTGAATTGTTTTTTTGGCACACCCACCAATCATAAAAAGGATAAAAACAGCAAGAACAACGACCACTATCTTCCCTTGCTTAGACATCGACACCTCCTAGTCTTGATTATAGTTAACCCTCATGCCCTGAGCCGGGCACAAAGAAACATACAGAAGATGTGAACCGAGAACCATGAACTGTGAACCGCAAGATAAAACGATTAAGAAATGATCTCGTGATTCTTATCTCTTCGGTCCACGGTTCACGGTCAACATTCTTTTCATGTTAACGTCCATCCAGCCCTTTTGAAAGGGCTGGACAACGAACAATGAGAAGTTTCCAATAACCTTCTAAAATTATTCTTATAAATTTTCATTCTTCTTTTCGTGTTTTTTCGTGTGTTTCGTGGGCTAAATTCTTTTCATGCTAACTATCTTGCAATCAATCAATATCCTTTACCGGTCCCCAAGCCGGGGACTTTGCCTCGTTTGTCCCTGTAGGAATCTTACGGACAAAATCCCCATGCCTGGTGGTCAAATAAAGCTGATATTTCCCTGTACGGTCAGAAGCAAAGGCTAAAAAATATCCATCAGGTCCCCAAGCCGGGTCTTCGTCATTCCCAGATCCAAAGGTGATCTGTCTTTCCTCATCCCTTTTTCTGTCATAGACAATAATTCGATGTCCCTCATCTGTAAGCCTTGAATAGGATACAAAACGGGCGTTCGGACTTATTGACGGATTGGTATTATAGGTACCTTCATAACTTATTCTGGTAATACTTTTTGTCTTCATATCCTTTAAAAATATATGTGGATTACCTAATCGACTTGATACAAAAACCATGTTGCGACCACTCCTATCAAAATCCGGGGAGATATCTATAGCCCAATTTTGAATGATAGGATGATCTAGTTCCCATTCATGATCCAGGAGATAGATATCAGGGTTACCTTGAGGATCAACACTTATAGTCAAAGAATTACCAGGCTTGAAGGCTGGACTGATGATCGTGTTTCCGGGTAAAAAGATATGTTCAAGTTTACCCGTATTTCTATCCCAGAGCATCAATTCATGTTTGTCCTTATTGACAAAGGTAAAGGCAATAGTCGAACCATCCCAGGACCAGGTCGGACTCAAACAGATCTCTTTCAGATCAGTCAACTGTTTTTGTCCATAACCTTGGGGAGTTGAAACATATATCTCTTTTTTTTGCTGCTTCTTTTTGACAAAGGCTATTTTCGACTTGAAAAATCCGGATCTCCCAGTTAACTGCTGCATGAGACCGGCACAAAATCTATTGGCAACACGAAAAACCTGTTCTTTTTGGGCAATGACATAGCCTCGTCCCAACAACAAGCTACTGGTAAAGACATCAAAGATCCTTATTTCAACCTGGACTTTATTTCCTTTGTTTAATTTCCAGCCATAGGTCATCAAAAGATCCACCTGACTCAGTTTGAACCTCTTAAAATCAATATCCGAAGCTTTGATCCCTTTAATGCCTTTTTCTCCCAGAATATCCTCTTTCGAGACCTGCTTAACAAAAGGCAAGTACCTAATATTGTTTACAAGCAAATCGTTTAACTTAAAAACTGAGCTAGGTATACTTGCATTTTGTAATTTCTCAGTCTCCAAGGGGTGTGGAGCAGTCATGAACAAATTAACCTTCTTTTGACCAGGCCCATAAATATCAATATGTAAGGTCGTGTTCTTGGCCCAACTAGCAGAAACAAAGAGTAAATTTATACTCAAGAAACCAAGACAGCAAATTACAATAGTTATTAATTTAGATTTTTTTGTCACCTTAACCCTCTTATACTCTAGTTCCTTTTTTTGAACTAAAATCTTTTTTGATCCTGTAAATTAAATGTGATTTGTATGGTCTTTAAATCCTTTCTAGGCGGAGGGGGCAGTACTTTAGTATTTTCAACAGCCCTTAAGACTGAAGTATCAAAGTCTTCTCTGCCCGACTTACTTATAAGTTGAAATCCTATTATGGAACCATTGGGATCAATTTGGACTTCAACCTCAGCTCTAAGGGCTAATTCACTGTCAACCATCGGGAAACGCCAATTATTCTTGATCTCCTGCTCAACTATATTCCCATAAACCTTGGCTGTATAGTCTCCTTCTAAAGACTGAGAGGCATTGTATTCCCCCTCTCTCAAAGATCTCCTTAATGAAGCCATCTCTTGATCGACAATATTGCTTTGGACATTTTCCTCTGATTCAATACTTTTTTTAACCTCATCCAGGGCATTGGAGACAATATTTTTCTTTGTTGGGGCATTTTGAGCCGTCTTTTTGTTGTTCTTTTTTTCTTGTTTTGAGATTTCTTTACTTGGCACTTTGGCCTGAGGCTTAGGTTTGCTTCTTTTGGCAATCTTGGTCGGTTTTTGTTTAGTCCTTGTTTTTTGAGAAGATATGTTGTCTTTTTTTAATGCCGGCAATTTTGATGGCTTAGCTCTTGCTTTGGAGGGAGGAGATTTTTGAGAATGTTTAACCTCTCTTTGTTTATGGACCTTTTTTGAGGAATCTTTGCCCTCATCTTTCTGAGGCATTTTATATATTTCAACTTGATAGACCTTTTTATCCAAATCAATCTGATGACTTACTTCTTGAAAAGGAAAATATAGGATCAGGACAAGAACACAGATGTGAAAAAGAAGGGATAATATACAGCTAGTAATGTGCATCTAGGCCTCAAACACTCACTCCTCTTCCATCTCAGCCACAACCCCTATTCGCTGAATGCCTGCTTTTTTAATATCTCCCATTACCTTGACCACATATCCATAAGGGACCTTTTTATCAGCTCGCAAATAAATCAATTGGTCCTTCCTCTTTTTTAGTTTGGTTAGATATTTATCCAGCTCCTGTCTCTTTAATTTATATTCATCCAACAAAAGGGTCTTGTCTTCCTTGATTGTCAGTACAAGCTGCTCGGAATCCTCGGGCAGTGTGGTCACAGTTTTTGTCTGAGGCAGATTGACTTCAACCCCTTGAGTTAGCAAAGGAGCTGTAATCATGAAGATGATTAAGAGAACAAGCATAACATCGACAAAAGGGGTCACGTTGATTTGGGCAATAAAGCCATTCCTGTTCGGATCGAATCTCATAGTTCTCCCTCAATCAGCCCATTGTATCTCGAAGTACCCGGTAATCCGTATCACTTTGTTCACTCTCAACAGTCAGCCAGGGCAACTCACGCTGAGCACGATTAAGAAACGCTCCAGCGAAGTTAATCAATTCCGACTCAATTGAATGCAAGACACCCAAAAAGGAATTATAGGCAATTGAAGCAGGAATAGCTACAGCCAATCCAAAGGCTGTAGCCACAAGGGCTTCGGCAATTCCAGGGGCAACCGTAGCCAAGGCAGCTGACTTTTGAAGACTGATCGACTGAAAAGCATGCATTATTCCCCAAACCGTACCAAACAAGCCAATAAATGGGGCGGCATTGGAACATGTAGCCAAGAACGACAAGGCATAGGCTAAACGATTGACCTCTGAGCTTACAACTTGACGCAGAACCCTTCTAACATTATCACTGCCTACTTTGACTTTACTCCTAGAAGAAAGGTTTGATCTCTCCAAAGCCTTAATCTCACCAATAGCCCGGGCTCCAATTGTATAAAGCCTGGAATCGGATTTCCTCTTTAAGAGTCGAAGAGCGGATGCCAAATCCTTAGAACTGTTAAAGGATTTAAATTCATTACGAATACCTCTTTTGACCTTATTAAGTAGGAACAATTTATAAAAGATCAAACCCCAACTGATAACCGACATAATTAACAAAACAGCAAGAACAATTTGGACCACAAAAGTGGCTCCAAACAACATTGAGAAAATTTCAGATTTCGAACCAATATCCATATGGTATAAATCCTTGTGACATGTTTCCAGACATATCCTTATATTTTCCTTTTGCCACGGAACATTACGATTTTTTTGTAGTTTACTGAATTAGAGATCATTATCCAAAAATCCCTGATGCCTCTGTCTGCCGTTTTTTTTCTTACAACCGTCTTATTTTATTCTGAATTCCTCATCTCATCCAGTAGAAGTAAGTATCCTCTGGACAATATCCCAAGAATTCCTCTCTATCTGAAAATATTCTTCCTCGGACAATCCTGCCCCAAGAGCTATCATTTTCCGCAACTCTCTTGAGACAAGATCTTCAGGAGCGTGGGTATCATTATTTATAACCAACTTCCCCCCATATTGTCTAGACAAAGCAGCTACATGCCCATTGGTCAAGCAATGACCCTTCCGAGTAGTTATCTCCAAAGCCACTTTATTCTTTGCCGCTAATGATACTTCCTCACAGCTTATTAAGCCGGGGTGGGCCAAGATATCCACACCAGCCTCTATAGCCGCTAGATTGGTCCCCTCCTCAACTGGCTCAACCAGGGTCTCTCCATGAACCAGAACCAAATCAGCCCCTAATCGCCTTGCCTCCTGAGTCACCTCATCAATCAGGGGTGGGGGGACATGAGTTATCTCCACTCCTACAATCAAATCTAACCCATCCATAGAGATCATTTTCTTAACCCCCTGGGACAGGCTGTTAACAATCCAGGACAAATTTGTAAAATCGACATGGTCGGTGACAGCCAAGCACTGATAACCCATAACCTTGGCCCTTCTAGCCAATTCTGCGGGGATAAGGACTCCATCACTAAAAACAGTATGGGTATGAAGATCAATCATATCATAAAACCCTCATCTGGAAGCACTTTAACACACTATTTCAGCAGCGGATATAACCACAGGGATTACATCTTGTACTTATTGTCTTCAACATCAAATCTTTCTAAAAATTCTGTCCACTGCTCAGACTCTTTGTCTTTCAGGACCGCTTCTGTATCTTGGGCAAACTGCTTGGCCACCTGATCCAATAGCTCTTGGTCTGCATAGATTGGAGACTCAGTCCGAACAGCCAAAGCAATAGCATCTGAGGGACGACTGTCTACAAGAAGGGTCTGGTCAGCTTGTTGTATATAAATTTCAGCATAATAAGTACCTTCACGCAAATCAACAACAACAACCCTCTCAATAGTGGCCCCCAAAGTCTCAATAGTATGCAGCATCAAATCATGGGTGAGCGGTCTGGAGATATCCACTTTATTTAGGGTAATGGAAATTGACATAGCCTCCATGGCCCCAATCCATATTGGTAAAACCAGTTTTTCCTCCTTGTCTTTCAGGATCAACAAAGGGACTTGAGACTTCTCATCAAGAGCCAAACCAAAAATTTTCATTTCAACTATCATAAAATTTTACTCCCTCTCCAAATAAAGAGTGTTTTTTGGCCTGAGTTACTTTAACCTTGATCAAGGCTCCTTCAATATTTTCATTTCCGAACCAATTAAAATTAACCACTCTTCCTCCTGTCTCACGGCCCCGCCATAAGGGATAGGAGCCATTATTCCATGAACTCGGACCCTCAACTAGAACTGTGACCTCCTTATTAAGCAGGCCCTGCATAGATTTTAAAGTCATGGCCTCCTGGAGCCTCTGAAGAGCTTGTAAACGAATAGACTTTACGTCCTCCGAAAGTTTATCTGGGAATTTTGCCGCCCTGACAAACGGGCGATCGGAATATTTAAAAGAATAACTCCAATCAAACCTGACCCTTTGCATTACATCCAAGGTCTGGAGAAAATCCTTATATGTCTCACCTGGAAATCCGACAATTATGTCTGTGGAAATAGAGATTTCCGGTCTTACCGACCTAAGCTGCCGGACTATATCCAGATAAATTTCCCGGGTATACTTTCGGCCCATATTACCCAAGACCTTGTTTGAACCTGACTGTAAAGGCAAATGTAGATGTGGACACAGATTTGAATAACGACCATAGGCCTCAATGACTTCTCTGGAGATATCTTTTGGGTGAGAAGTAGTAAAATGGACTCTAGCCAAACCAGAGATCTGACAGACCTTAGACAACAACTCAGAGAAACTGACCCCATCTCCAAAAGGATCCTGTCCATAGCTGTTGACATTTTGCCCCAGGAGGGTAATCTCCCGAACGCCTCCTTGCACAAGCTCATGACACTCTTCAAGGACAGCATAGCTAATTCTAGACTTTTGTCGTCCTCTAGTGAAAGGGACTACGCAATAAGCACAGAAATTATTGCACCCTTGCATGATATTAACATAAGCTTGCGAAGGAAGAGACACCTTTGTCCATAACTTCTCCCTTTCAGGATAAGATTCTGCAAACTCAAGCAGACTAATTCGTCTCTTGGGCTCTTCTGCCAGATGTTCCAGTGCATTCGGTACATAGACCAGCCCGTCTGTGCCAAAAACCAACCTGACCTCTGGGAATCTCTCCCATAAGGACTCTCCAACCTGCTGGGCCACACATCCACCAACCCCGACAAAGGCATGTTTCTTTTTGTTTATATACGGTCTAATCCTTCCCAGCAAGCTATACACCTTTTGTTCAGGCTTTTCTCTGACACTACAGGTGTTGACAAGAAAGACATCTGCCTCTTTCTCGGAAACCGATTCCCATCCACGTAATTTAAGGGCTTTCTCCAGCCAAAAAGAATCACAGACATTCATCTGACAACCAAATGTCTTGATGTTGAATTTCATGTTATTATCTTTTTTCGCATTTTTTTGTACCTGGGCAATAATATTACATTTTCTTCAGAATTTAACTGAGTGAGATTAGAGACTCTGGGGTTGAAGACGTAAATTCAAAAGAAAGCCCCTTTTTCAGGGCCAAAAAGTTATCGCTATACATCTATCTTATTTCATGGGCTACATTCTTTTCATATATCTCCGTACTATTTGCTCCATGCTTTTTGCTTACAGATCCCTTGCCCTTAAGTCAATTCTATTGTAATGAGATTTTCTTTCAAGATGCCTGCAAAAAATCTATAGAAAAAAACGGTAGTCAATGGATAAGCATCACTCCCAGCATAAACCTCCAGCTAATTCCCACGTACATAACTGCCTGGAAATCATTACCCGATTGAAAACCATTTATCCTCAGGTCAAGGGTAGATTGTTCTGGCAAACTCCCTGGGAGCTTCTGGTAGCCACTATCTTAGCCGCCCAGTGTACAGATATACGGGTCAATCAGGTTACCCCGATTTTTTTTAAAAACTGGCCGGATGTCTTTAAACTAGCTCAAGCCAAACAGGAAGAGGTAGAAAAAGTCATTCGATCAACAGGATTTTATCACAACAAGGCCAAACATCTTATTGCAGCAGCCCAAAAGATTGTCAATGAATATCAAGGGCAAGTACCCTCAAACATGGACAATTTACTATCATTACCTGGAGTAGCCAGAAAAACAGCCAACATTATTCTTGCCAACGCCTTTGATATAAATCAGGGCATTGCCGTTGATACCCATGTCAAAAGATTATCATACAGACTAGGCCTGACACAAGCAACCACCCCCAATCGTATAGAGCAGGATCTGATGCTGATCATCCCCAAAACATCCTGGGGCGAAATAAATCATCTCTTGGTCTGGTTCGGAAGGGATACCTGCAGAGCCAGACATCCTTTATGCCAGCAATGTCTCTTAAATGACCTTTGCCCGCAAAAGGGAGTCAAAAATACCGCATAAAGTTCCCTCTGAAATCTCAATAAACAGTGTTCAATTATAGGAAATTTATGTCATTTTTTCCTGAATCTGTCAAATAGAGCATAACGAAGCTGAATCAGTGAATAGCCAAATCCTTTGGCTGCTTGTCTCAAGGACTCATATTCAGGTTTTATAAAGGCCTGCTCCTTTAAAGTAATCTCCTTGGCTTCAATCCGGCCCCAAGAGGACTTGAGCCCCTTAGCCTCACGGGGCAAAGTCACCCGTTCCAATTTTTGCCGTCTAATACCAAGGGTCAGAGTCTGCTGAAAAAATATATCCTGAATATGAACCAAGTCCTCTTCTCGAGACAGGACCTGTAACATGCCTCCTGGTCTATTTTTTTTCATCAGACCGGGTATAAAGAGAACATCCAAAGCCCCGGCCTGAAAAAAGACCTCAAAAAGCTCTCCAATCTCCTCTCCAGTTAAATGGTCTATGTTGCTTTCCAAGACCCATATATATTCCGTGTTCATTTCTTGGCCTGAATAGAGAACTACCCTTAGTCCATTAGGGATATCCCCTAAATCATAGGTTCCCCAGCCTAGCCCACAAGATTGAATAATCCCCGTAGGGCCTTCAGAAAAGCTATCTACCAATTGGTCTACCAGCACGGCCCCTGTCGGGGTAATCAATTCCTTGGTCAATTCCGTTGGATAGACCGGCTTATCCCTTAACAGTTCCAAGGTGGCAGGGGCTGGAAGAGAGTAAGTCCCATGTTGGCAGTCAACTGTACCTTGAAACCAAGGTAAAGCAGAACAGTATATCTCTGAAATATGTAATTCTTGCAAGGCCCATAATGTACCCACAATATCTACAAGCGTATCTAAGGCCCCAAGTTCATGGAAATGGACCTCTTCCATTGAAATGCCGTGAACCTTGGCCTCAACCTGGGCCAAGCGCTTAAAGATCAGCATTGAACGTTTTTTTATCTCAGGTGATAAGGACAATTGACTGACAATGTCTTCAATATCCTTGATAACACGTAAGGGCTGTTTGCTTTGCCATATAATCCGAACGGTTGTTCCCAAAATAGAATTCTTTTCCAGCCGTTCTTGTTCAATGCTCAGTCCCAAACCCTGATCGTTGAATAAGGATTCCAATATCTTCAAGTCAAGACCCAGATCGGCCAGTCCTGCCAAGAACATATCCCCGCTCACACCGGTTGGACATTGTAGGAAGACCTTCATGATGCATTAGACCTCAAAAAGGGGCAAAAAGTGAGAATATCATCAGTAAATTCTCTTTTTGATGATTTCTCCTGATAAATAATCAAGGGAGGATCTACTGACAAACCCGGATTGACATTCTTTCTGCTCTCCAGCAAAAAAAGATGGGCTGATTGGTCCTTAAAACTATGAACAAATCTTATCCTCTTTGGCTCCAGACGGTAATCTTTTAAGAGGGACATAATCAGACTAAGTCTCTCAACCAAAAAGACTAAACTAAATCGGCCTTTATTCTTAAGGCTATACGAAGCGGCAGCGACAAAATCTCCCAAATCATCCCTTGAGGTAAAACAGGCCCTATTTTTCCCCTGATAGGGAGATCTGCGCCCGTACTCTCGGTAAGGGGGGTTACAGATGACTCGATCAAACTCCTCGGGTAAAAATTCTCGGCATGAAGAGATGTCTTTCACGTCTTTATGTTTAGCCAAAAAATGTTCATCTAATCCCAATCTCAAGGCATTTTCATCAGCCATATTTATCATTTCCTTGGATATATCCACACCAATTATTTCAGCATGTTTAAACAAATTACGAATCAATAGACCAAAACTGAGCACACCGCAACCAGTACCCAGGTCCAAAACCCTCTCCCTCAAACCTAACTGCGAATAGCAGGTCAATAGTAGGGAATCAATTGAAAAACGGAACCCCTCTGTAGGTTGTATTAACCCCCGAGGGAAATAATCTCGCTGTTTTTGGCTCTGACTAAACATGGAACTTTGCTCTTTGTTTTACTAGACAAGTAATTTCATCCTGATAGTTTCGAAAATAAGCTCGGCCTCGGTCAATTTAAAGAAAAGCCCACAGCCAATATAGAATACTACCCAAGCCGGGATCAGTAACAAAGCCGGCCAGCCCCACCATAAGGCTGTCAGATAGCTGCCCAAGCCTACAGCAAAACTAAGGACAACCATAATCAAATAGCCATGATTAAGATAAAACCACTTGCCAATCTTAAACCTCAGAGAAAAAGCCAATAAAATTATATTGATCCAAGCAGTAATGGCAACCGCCAAGGCCAGGCCCAAGTGATCCATGGGCCCCATAAGCCAAATGGCCAGGCCAAAATTGACAAAAAAACAAAATGTTGACACCCAGACTGGTGTCTTGGTGTCCTCATAGGCATAAAAGGCAGAGACCAGGGAACGAATACCGGAAAAAGCCGGCAAACCGAGACTATATCCCATCAAAGCCAGGGCAGTCATAGAAGCCGAGTCCATCTCAAAGGCACCTCGAACAAAAAGGACCTTAATCAATGGCTCTCTCAAACCAATAAGACCGGCCATTGCCGGGAGGCTAATAAAGAAGCTCAAGCCCAGAGCTGTATTCAAGGATCTCAGAAGTTGGTCGTGCCTTTTCTCAACAACCAGACGAGAAAAGCTCGGCAACGCTGCTGTACTAACGGCCAGGCCGAAAACACCTAAAGGGAATTGGACCAAGCGATCTGCATAATAGAGATAAGAAATACTCCCTTGCGGCAAAAAAGAAGCCAGGATGGTGATAGTGACTATATTGAGTTGATATACTGCCGCACCCCATATTGTTGGCAACATTAGGTGCCCTATTCGTCTCACACCTGGATGTCTGAGAGGACAAGGACCAAACCAGGAAAATCCAAATTGATGCATAAAAGGTTGTTGAAATAGGAATTGGCCGATACCAGCCACGACAACTCCCACAGACAAGGCAATGGTTACCGGTAGACCCTGCCAAACCGCAATCAAGGCAAAGGCAATCAGAAGACAATTTAAAATGCACGGAGCCAGAGCTGGAGCCAAGAAATGCCCCATGGAATTTAAAAATCCCATACAAAGGGCCACAGCTGAGATAAACAAAATATAAGGGAAACAAATACGAACCAAGAAAACAGTCTTATCAAAGAGTTCCAGATGGGAAGAAAAACCAGGAGCTATAAGCATGGTCAGAGGCTCGGCCAATACATGAGCAAGACAGCAAATTAGACCGACCACAATAACAAGCCATACCATTGTTGATCTGGTCAGAGAAAAGGCCTGATCAAGACCTTGCTCCTCTTTAGTCCTGGAAAAAACAGGAACAAAGGCTAAAGTAAGAGAGCCTTCGGCAAAAAGCCTCCTTAGAAGGTTCGGTATTCGAAAGGCTACAAAAAAGGCATCAGCCAGAGGCCCTGCCCCAAGAGCAAAAGCAATAACCAGATCCCGGACAAAGCCCAGAATACGGCTAATGAGTGTGGCCCCGGCAATCGTAGAGGCCTGACTAACTAAGGTTTGCTCTTGAGAATCCATATCAACCTACATGCCCTGATAGACAAGAAGCATAAAAGAAGAGGTTGACCGTTTACCGTGGACCGTGAACCGCAAGACGAAGATGTTAATAAATTACCCCTTTATTCTTATTTCTTCGGTCAACGGTTTACCCGGTTAAATCTCTTTTTATTTAACTGGGTCAACGGTTCACGGTCAACATTATTTGCTCGTCTACATATCTACTATTAACCAAATTTGAAAATTAGGTCTCAAAGATTGATATTGCCAAATGTGCATCATTTAGCATATAATTCTTATTCATCTCTTTGGATGTGCAAAAGACGTTGACCGTTCACCGTGAACTGTGAACCGTAAGACGAAGATGTTAATAAATTACCCCTTTATTCTTATTTTTTCGGTCAACGGTCAACAGTTCACGGTCGACATTCTTTTCATGTTAATCTCCGCCAGGAGTTGTTATGAATCAGATTGATGATTACCATGCCCTTGTTATTATTGACATGCAAAATGATTTCCTGGAAAGAGAAAGTCCCTTTTATATCCAACAGGCCGTATCCTCAATACCTAAGATCAAAAAAATCCTTGATTTCTTTCGAAACAAAGAATGGCCTGTCTTCCATATTATCCGGAACTATAGGAAAGACGGCAGTGATGTAGAAAACATCAGACTGTCTTCCTTCTTGGCAGGCCCAAAAGTTGCTTTACCGCAAAGTCACGGCAGTGAGATCGTATCTACACTACGACCTCTTGAAAATGAATATGTCGTAGTCAAACAACGTTTTAGTGCCTTTATGGCCACAGAATTTGATTTCCTTCTCCGACGTCTCAAGCTGGAAAATCTGGTCATATGTGGCACACAACTCCCTGTCTGTATTAGAGAGACCATATTCGATGCCATTGCTTTTGATTACAAACCCTTACTTATAACAGACGGATGCTCGGCCAAAGACAAAGACATAGCTCGAACCAACATTCGAGATATTGCCAATATAGGTGTCCCCTGCCTGACAACGACAGAATTTATTAAAAATAAGGGCTAAAAGATATTTATATCTTTAACAACTTGCTCTCCTTATAAAAACTGCAACTATCTAGGCGTCTGTAACGAGCTGAACTAATACTAAAAATTTAATATATCTCTGGAGTCCGACAATGAATATGGAATTCTTCCAACAATTCAAAACTAGGCTCAACAGAAACCATAGCTGGCCATGCAACTATGTCTTCAAGTTCATTGTCCCTGCAAATAATTCTCAATCCCTACTGAATATTTTTGAGGAACGAGACTCAATCACAACAAAAAAATCCAGAAACGGTCGCTATATCAGTGTAACAGCTAAATGCCGGGTCAACTCGAGTGATGAGGTCATTGCTGTGTACGAAGCGGCTTCTCAAATAAAAGGAATACTTTCATTGTAAATGATAACCTGCATTCCTCAGAGTCTAAATGATTTTAGTCCACAAAAATCTAAACTCCTTATATCCATGAGAGGTGTTTTATGTTAATCAAATTAGTTCTTGCATTTACCCTAATACCAATTGCTGAAATCTATTTACTTATCAAATTGGGCGGAGCAATAGGGGCCATCAACACAATATTGGTGGTCATTGTTACAGCTCTGGCTGGGGCTTATCTAGCCAGGCTTGAGGGTTTGAAAACCATGATGCAGATAAGGGGGCATTTAGAACAAGGCCTGATGCCTACAGAAGAAATGTTTGATGCCTTGTTAATCTTTATTGCCGGAATTGTCCTTATGACCCCTGGTTTTTTGACCGACATAGCCGGACTGCTGGTCCTAATTCCTGGTTCAAGAAGACATATTAAGTCCTGGATCAAGTCCAAAACCAGTCATATAACCCATGAAAAGCTCCATACAATCGAATAAATAACATATCTAATATAAAAGTTTATTCCCATGGGCTATAAGAACCTCAGTCAATGTATTTTTGACCTAGAAAAACATGGCCATCTCCTTCGTCTTCATCAAGAGGTAGATGCTGACCTGGAAGTTGCAGCTATCCAACGTCGGGTGTACCAAGCCAAAGGACCGGCTATTCTTTTTGAAAATGTCAAAAAAAGTCCTTTCCCCATGCTTGGCAACCTGTTCTCTACAACTAAGAGATTACGTTTTATCTTTCGAGATACTTTGCCTTTCCTGGAAAAGTTCTTTGAATTGATCTCCAATGAAAAAACTCATCTCAAAGATCCAGTTTTTTTGTGCCAACTCCCCAAAATATTTTGGAACATTAAGCCCAAAAGGGTCAAGACCGGTCCGATATTCGATTATCAGACCAATGTTTCTCAATTACCTCATTTACGGTCCTGGCCTGATGATGGAGGCGGCTATATCACTCTTCCCCAGGTCTATAGTGAATCGCCTGAAAAACCAGGTCTTAAATCTTCCAATCTGGGGATGTATAGGATTCAGCTAAACGGCAATCTCTACAAAAAGAACCATGAAGTCGGCCTCCATTACCAGATCCATCGCGGCATAGGCCCTCACCATGCTCTAGCCCTTGAGAATAATCAGCCTTTACCGGTTAATGTCTTTATCGGCGGGCCTCCAGCCTTGACTTTGGCGGCCATTATGCCCCTCCCTCCTGGTTTTCCGGAACTATACTTCGCCAACTTACTTGCAGGTCACCGGATTGCTCTGGGTCATAGCCCCAATGGTCTTCCTGTTCCTGTTGAGGCCGATTTCTGTCTTAGCGGATACGTCCGGCCCGACCGAACTCTTCCAGAGGGCCCTTTTGGTGACCATTTAGGATATTACAGTCTGACCCATGAGTTCCCAGTCTTGAATGTCGAGCAGGTCTTGCACCGGGACAAGGCTATCTGGCCTTTTACCTCTGTTGGACGGCCACCCCAGGAAGATTCAGTAATTGGTACCTTTATTCACGAACTAACCAATCCCCTTGTCCCTAAAATATTTCCTGGGATCAAGGAAATACGGGCAGTAGACCAAGCCGGGGTACATCCATTATTACTGGCCATTGGCAGCGAGCGTTATGTCCCTTTCACTTCCGAGCGTATACCTCAGGAAATCTTGACCAATGCCTTCTGTCTCCTGGGTAATACCCAAACCTCCCTATCCAAATATATCCTCATAGCCGCTCAAGAGGATAACCCATATTTAAGCACTCAAGACTTCCCAGCCTTCTTCTCCCATATCCTGGAGAGGATTGATATGAGAAGAGACCTACATTTTTTGACCCAAACAACCATGGACACACTTGACTATTCAGGAATCAACCTAAACCAGGGCTCAAAGGTCATATTTGCTGCCGCCGGGAAACCAAAACGTCAATTAAAAAAGGATCTGCCTGCTATATCTTGGCCTCAAGGGATTTTGAATCCAAAGCTTTTTCATCCGGGGATTATCGTTATTCAAAGCCCTTTTTATCAATCCCATACAAAAGAACAGGAACCTTTTTTCCAACATATTTGCCAAGAGCTTAGCCGTTATAAAGAAGAATTTCAAGGCATTGTCCTTTGTATTCTGGTAGATGACGCCGATTTCACCTCAGAATCTTGGAACAATTTTCTTTGGGTTACCTTTACCAGATCCGACCCGGCCCAGGACATTTCCGGTTTAAACAACTCAGTCCTTAACAAACACTGGGGATGTGAAGGGACTATTGTCATTGACGCCAGATCAAAACCAAACCATGCTCCTATATTGGAGACTGATCCAAAGATCGAAAGACGGGTTGATCAAATGGCGGCTATCGGGGGGCCTCTTCATGGTATTATCGACTAGAGACAGACAACTCTGATTTCCACAATATCAACTAATTTAATGAAATAATGACTATAAATCTATGAATATTTTTCAAAAATGGTATCATACCTATCTAAGAGATCCTCAAGTCCTCATATTTATTATCCTTGGTACAGCTATTATTATCATTCTGATGACTTTGGGAAAAATCCTGACTCCGGTTATTGCCAGTCTTATCCTGGCCTACCTCCTGGAAGGCCTCATAAAACCACTTGAAAAGAAAGGTTTTCCCAGAATTATTGCTGTTTGTATTGTCTTCTTCCTATTTCTCCTTGCCCTGCTTTTCCTTGTTCTAGGATTGATCCCTCTCTTATCCAAACAAATCGGGCAATTTCTTCAAGACTTGCCCAAAATGATAGCTACCTGGAAGGACCAGCTCATGCGCCTGCCTGAACGTTATCCTCATATTGTAAATGAATCAGAGATTGAGAGGATTGTTGATACCCTGAACACAATGCTAGGTCAGTTCGGCCAAAATATCCTGTCCTTTTCTATTGCTTCGGTTCGTAGTATAATAAACATAATCATATACATGGTCATAGTACCCTTGATGATTTTTTTCCTTTTAAAAGACAAATACAAGATCCTGAAGATTATAAAACAGAGCCTGCCTGAAAATATTGGCTTTGCCAGCCAGGTCTGGCAAGAAGTAAACCACAAGATAGCCAAATTTATCCAAGGCAAGATATGGGAAATCTTTATTGTCTGGTTTGTAAGTTATATTACTTTTTTTATATTCAATTTGAAATTTAGTGTTCTCTTAAGCCTTTTGGTCGGTCTCTCGGTCATTGTCCCCTATGTCGGGGCCACAGTCATGACCATCCCTGTAGCCCTAGTAGCTTATTTTCAATGGGGTTTTACCAATGACTTTATGTATGTACTTATGAGCTACTTTATAATCCAAATATTAGATGGCAATCTTTTAGTCCCCTTACTCCTGTCCGAAATAGTCAAGCTGCACCCTCTGGCCATTATCATTGGCATCCTTGTATTTGGAGGACTCTGGGGGGGATGGGGAGTACTCTTTGCCATACCCTTGGTCACTCTGGTCCATGCAATCTTCAAGTCCTGGCCGATAAAAAACTTGTCCAAGACTTAACATGAAAGAACGTTAACCGTGAACCGTTGACCGTTGACCGAAGAAAAAAAGAATCAAGCAGACTTGTCTTGGCTTCCGGATAAAGTCTTTTCATGCTTCGTTGTCCAGCCCTTTCAAAAGGGCTGGATGGTGGTTAACATGAAAAGAATGTGGACCGTGGACAGAAGAAATAAGGATGAACAAAGGAATTGTCAAAATCTTTAAAAAGAAGTAAACTGTATTTGGAGTAATAGCCATGAAAGATAATCGAGGTATTTACTATTATCCATATCCGGCCAATAATCGGGTCAAGATGTATGTCCGGGATAATAACGGAGTAATTGAATTCCGTCTCCACAATGAAGACGATCCAAAACTCTATGAAGAACATGGCTGGATTACATATGAAATAGCCAAACAGGCGGCAGCCATGTATGAAGGCAAGGGATTGAGCAACCCTCTAAAACTATATGACTTTGAAGCAGCTGAGTACGCCTTGGCCAACCAAAAGACCTGACCAGCCTATGCAATGCGATAGAGAGCGTTGGAACAAAAAATATAGACATGGGGCTGAATTTGGTCCACCATCCCCTTTAGTTACCTCTTACCATCATTTGGCCCCTGGGAGAAAGGTTTTGGATATAGCCGCTGGCGACGGGAGAAATGCTTTGTATCTGGCCGAGAAGGGTTTTCTTGTCTTTGCTGTTGAGATCGCTGATAAAGCTATAGACAGATTGCACCGACTAGATAATCCACTTATCGTACCTATACAAGCAGATATGGACAACTTCCCTTTGCGGTACATGACCTATGACCTTATCATCAATTGTCGATTTTTAGACCGCAGGATTTTCCCTTATATACAAGAGGGCTTGTCTGAAGATGGTCTCCTTATCTTTGAATCAGCTTTAGAGAATCAGCAACCAGGTATTACCCAACCCGAGAATAGAGATTTTCTCCTTCGAGCCAACAATGAACTCCTTCACTGTTTTTTGTCCCTGCATATTCACTTATATCAAGAAACCATTCAAAAAGATTATCCAAACAAGTCCAAAATCAGCCTTGCCTCTCTAGTGGCTCAAAAAAAGAGGCCTATTTTTTGATCTCCATAAAGAAGAGGTGAACCGTGGACCGTGAACTGTGAACCGAAGAGTGTTCACCGTTAAACGCGCAATTAATGATAGAAAATGATTCTTATTTCTTCGGTCCACGGTCAACGGTTCACGGTTCACATTCTTCTCTTATTAACCAAAGAAGAGGTGAACCGTGGACCGTGAACTGTGAACCGAAGAGTGTTCACCGTTAAACGCGCAATTAATGATAGAAAATGATTCTTATTTCTTCGGTCCACGGTCAACGGTTCACGGTTCACATTCTTCTCTTATTAACCAAGGAGGTATTATCATGCGTTTTTTTATCCTTGGAGGAACAGGCTTTATAGGCAGACATCTTGTCACTTATCTGGCCCAACAGAACCACGAACTGGATGTTTTGGTTCGAAGCAGTTCAAAAACCAGCAGATTCCCCTCTGTCTGTCGATTTATCCAGGGAGATCCTCTCCAAGCAGGTCCCTGGCAACAAGAGATTCCTCGTGCTGATGCAGTTATCAACCTGGTAGGCAAGAACATTATGACCCGATGGACCGAGCGGACAAAAAAAGAAATACTAAACACCAGGGTCGTCTCTACTCAGAACACAGTCAATGCCCTGGAAATGGCCGGAGAATCCAAACCTTGCCTGATAAACGCCAATGCAGTCGGTTTTTACCCTGACACAGATGATAAGGTCCATACTGAGGATGACCTTACCCCTGGAGATAATTTTCTAGCCCAGGTCTGTCTTGAGTGGCAAAACCAGGCTCTTCAGGCCACCAAGTCCGGGGTCAGAGTGGTTATACCCAGATTCGGAGCTGTCTTGGCCAGAGATGGTGGTGTTATGGACAGGGTTTTGCCTATATTTAGAAAAGGATTAGGCGGCAAAATCTCGCACGGCAAACAACCGTTCCCCTGGATACATATAAATGACCTTGTCCAGGCTCTAGAATTTTTGGCCGGGCATAAACATGTACACGGACCTGTCAACATATGTGCCCCACAACAGACTACTAATAGCGACTTTACCAAGGCTTTGTCCAAGAGTCTGAAACGACCCGCACTCTTCCCGATCCCCGGGAGTCTCTTATACCTTATTTTCGGCCAACTAGCTAGAATGCTTGTCCAAAGTCCACAGGTCAAACCGCAGGTCCTTTTAAACAATCATTTCACTTTCAGCTACCCTGATATAGAAAAGGCTATCCAGTCTATCGTCAATCCCTGAGTGACTCTATAAACCCAACAAGATCAAAAAAAGCCTAACTATCCAGTTGGATGAAAATATTTAAATATTCAGTTTTATGTCCGTATTACCTAAAAAACACGATCAAAATGAGATAATGCTCCTATGGGACGAATCACACATTTGGGGACTCATGCTCTGGAGGAGTCTTTGCTTATTGGGTCTTCCTCCCCAGGTCATCCGAAGTCAGGAAATCTGTCAAGGAATTTTAAGCCAGAACCCACCAAAATTACTCATTGTCCCCGGCGGATGGGCCTCTAGAAAGGCCTTGTCCCTAAAAGACAAAGGCAGATCAGAGATCCGCAATTTTCTCCAGCAAAATCAAGGGACTTATTTGGGGCTGTGTGGGGGTGCTGGATTGGCCTTGAGCAATGGGAATAATCTCTCCAGCCTGGGACTCTGCCCCTGGACAAGAAAACCTCTACAGCAACGTCTGCCCAATTGTAGCGGCCATATTTATATTGATATCTCACAAGATCTAAATCTCCACCCCAAAAACAAGATTGAGAATATTACAGCTCCCATTTGGTGGCCATCACAATTTGATCCCCAACCAGGGAACCAAGTAGATATCGTGGCTAGCTATCAAAATCCAAGTACTGATTTCTGGGTCGCTGACCTGCCTGTTTTCTCACTGCCCAAGGATAGCTTTTCTTTTTGGGAAGATATCTACAATATAAATCTAGATCCAGAAAACCTCAGAGGTGAACCATGTCTGGTCAAAGGAGTTTATGGACAGGGCAAGTATCTGCTGAGCTATCTCCACTTGGAAACCCCGGCTTCACCTGAAGCCAACAACTGGTTGCACGACTTGATCTCCTCTCTAATCAATAAAAGAAACAAATTCAAACAACCAATGTCTGTCCCTGAATGGGACCTTAAAGACCTTCCAATCTATTGGCAAAACCAAACCTTGATTGATGCCAAAAAGCAACTGAACAGGATAATAGAATCTAGTCAGGAAAATTTTTTTCTCTGTTGGAGAAAACCATGGTTACTGGGTTGGAAAAGAGGTTTCCCTGGATTTGCCGTAAATACACTCTATGCCCTGATTGCCCAGAGCCTGAGTTTGCCTGTCAATCAACAGATTCATCATTTCTGGGATAAAAAAGGGGGAATATTCGAAGAAACCATGGACAGCTTTACCAATCAATTCCATTCTTATCTTGGTCAATTACGGCTTAACCTAAATCAAGCCCTTGGACCAAGCCGAGAAAACTTATCAATCAAGCTTGAGGAAAAAAAGGAAAACCTCTTTGGACCCTTCCCTGGACAAGATGGACTTTTCGGTCAGTTGATAACTATTATGCAGGAATCTTTGTGGCTACAGATAAGACAAATTTCTCAAAAAAAGGATAGGTTAGAGCTTAGTAGCTGTTTAGACCAAACCCAAGAGATTTGAGTATATCCCTAACCGGACGGCCAAACAAAAAATTAAGAGTATACTTATCTGCATTTGCTTTTTTATGCATATATTCCCTAAATATTTGATCTACAGATAAAATATCCCCAATCTCTTGTCCAAGTTCTTTATCTGACCAGCTCCTTATCTCAGTCAGTTTTTTTTGTATAGATTCAATAGAACAACTTTGTTCATGTTCTTTGATAATCTCGCCCATGGCCGAGTCTGAAGGGATCAAATCCAGCCTTTTCAACCTGTCTTTTTTGTAAACCTCCTCTATCTCACTGGTATCCCAGCACTTCATTACTCGACACTCTACAGGGCGATGGGCATATTTGAGACAAGAGTTGGTTGAGTCCTCAAAAAAGAGACAAGTACGCTGATTATCTTTGGATCTCAAACGAACCATTTCCTCAGCAAGTATTATCTGCTGTCCTTTAATATTGTCATAGACCTTTTCACCTTTTCGAAGGGTCAATAAATGACTTTTATTAAGTATGCCTCTAAAATACAGCTCCTTATCAATAATATGAAGACAAGGCGGACCTTTTCGGCAACATGTACCACAACGTTGACACTCCATAGTTGATCCCTTTAAGATAAGCTCCAAGTATTTGATGAAAAGAATTTGGACCGTGAACCTGGACCAAAAAATAAGAATGAACAGTAGAATACTTGAGATTTTTATCTTGCGGTTCACGATCTTTTACTGAAGAAATAAGAATCAAGGAATCATTAACAAGGTAATGGTTTTTAAAAATGAAAGCAGCATATATTTCCTCGGGACAATTTTTTATTCAAGACAGGTCCAGACCAAAAATTGAACCTGAAGAGGTCCTTGTCAAGACCTGCCTGGTAGGAATTTGCCAAACAGATATTGAACTCTTTAATGGTTATTACAATTTTGAAGGCATACCGGGACACGAATTTGTTGGTATTGTAGAACAATCCCCCACCAACCCTGAATTGATAGGTGAAAGGATCGTAGCTGATATCAATTGCGGCTGTAACCAATGCAGTCATTGCCTCCAAGGTGACCCCCGTCACTGTCCCCAGAGAACAGTTATTGGTATTTGCGGTCACGACGGGGCCCTAGCCGAATACGTAAAGGTGCCATTGAAAAATATCCACATTATACCGCAAACAATCCCAGACCAAGAAGCAGTATTTTCTGAACCTCTAGCTGCAGCCCTGGAAATTAGTCAACAAATACATATAAGTAATTCAGATCGCTTAGCCATACTTGGAGATGGAAAATTGGGCCTGTTAATTGCTTTAGGCCTTAAATGTTATTGCCCTGGACTTGTCCTGTTTGGCAAACATACAGACAACCTGAAAATAGCCCAGGCTCAGGGAATAGAAACTAGACTCTTACAATCTGATAATTCTGAGCCTTATGCCCTGGAGATAGATAAAAATTTCAATATAGTGGTCGAAGCAACCGGGTCAACAAAGGGTTTGAATCTAGCCCTTGAGCTTACCAGAGCAGAAGGGACTATCGTATGCAAAACTACATCTCATCATCCCACCCAACTCAACTTTGCTCCGATTGTAGTCAAGGAAATAAGTATACTTGGCTCTAGATGCGGCGATCTTTCTCTAGCCCTATCTTTTCTAAAAAACAAATGGATCGATGTCCGGCCTCTGATTGACTCTATTTTCCCATTCTATGATTGTCCAGAGGCCTTTTCTCATGCGCAAAAGCCAGGGACCAAAAAGGTTTTGATCTCAATGGCAGATAAACCTGCTTAATAAAGCTGTTCGGGAATATTACGAGTTTTTTATAATGCACGAAACAAGGAGTATTTATGATTGTACGAAATTTTCAACAGCCTTTAGTCCAGAACAGAATCTATAAGGCCCATGGAGGTGCGGATGCCTCTATGCTCTTTGACAGCAACGAACTGGAAGGGCTGCTTTTTATGGCTCAAGCCATCCTCCCGCCTGGTGAAAAGATCGAGACCCATATTGATCCCTACGAGGAAATCTATTATATTAGTAAAGGTCAAGGAATCATGATGGTCAATGATGAGACCCAGGAAGTAGAGCCAGGAGATACGGTTTGGATTCCCTACGGCGCTACACACAGCTTAGAAAATCCAAACACGGAAGAATGTGTAATAATTGTGGCCGCAGGCATGCCACGTTAAAATATAAACATGAACTTCTCTTTTCCTGAAGTATACACTGATTTCTTTTGGTGCCTGGGGGTATTATCAATAATTACCCTATTCTTTTCTTTGCTAATAATACCTCTTATTATAATTAGAATACCTGAAGATTATTTCATATACGAAGAAAGACGGAAACCACTCTGCCAACAAAAAAACATTGTCATTAGAGTCTGTTACATTGGACTAAAAAATTGTCTAGGGGTTTTGTTTCTCTTTGCTGGTATAGCAATGCTTATTCTCCCAGGCCAAGGGATCATGACCATCCTGATTGGGCTGATGATTATGAATTTCCCCGGAAAATACAGGCTTGAAAAACGCTTCATTCAATTTCCAAAAATATACCGGGCTATCAATTGGATAAGATTGAAAGCCCACAAGCTACCCCTTCAATATCCATCAAATCCCAGATAGAGCCACACTGGAGGAAAATCAATGTATCCTTCTTACTTAGACTTGGATATTGAGGAACTAAAAGGCCGGGCTGAACAAGCAATGGGGATACTGACTTCCTGTAATCTCTGTCCTCGGGAATGCCAAGTCAATAGGATCCAGGGACAAACAGGATTTTGTCAAACCGGTAGACACGCCTATATTGCCTCTTATGATCAGCATTTTGGGGAAGAAAATCCCTTAATTGGGGAAAACGGCTCTGGGACTATCTTTTTTGCCGGCTGTAATCTGGGATGTATCTTTTGCCAGAACTTTGACATAAGCCACAGTACCGGCCAGGCCCTGGAAGCTTCCCCATCTCAACTTGCAGCCATCATGATCGAATTGCAAAACAGGGGAAGTCATAACATAAATCTGGTCACCCCGACCCATGTAATCCCTCAAATCCTGGAAGCCATGCCAATAGCTATAGACAATGGACTCAATCTGCCCATTGTCTATAATTCAGGCGGATATGACAAGGTCTCGACCCTTAGGCTCTTAGATAATATAGTCGATATCTACATGCCTGATATCAAGTTCGCCGAGCCCGCTTCCGGAGCAAGATACTGCCAGGCAGGAGACTATCCGGCCCGGGCCAGGGAAGCTATTCAAGAGATGCATCGACAAACCGGAGATCTGGAAATAGACTCAAGAGGGATAGCCAGAAAAGGCCTCCTGATCCGGCATCTGATCATGCCCGACAAACAAACAGAGACTGAGAAATGGCTTGAATTTATAGCCAACCATATCTCTTTAAATACCTATATTAATATAATGGATCAATATCGGCCCAGCGGGCAGGCCTATGCCTATCCCGAGATCAACCGCCACATTACCGCTGAAGAATACAGGCAGACCCTGAACCTGGCCGAAAGATACGGCCTCAAAAGGCTCGATCAAAAGAGCCCGAGGACATTTCGGGATATATTCAGGCTATTGAGAAAATGAGACACCGCGTCAACACCTATAAGACAAAAATCGCAAGCCACTATGATCTATAACGATAACAGTCAATTGTGCATAGTCTTTATGGGACTCCCGGCCAGAGGCAAATCAACTATTGCCAAAAGGATCAAGGAGAACCTGAGTAAGGACGGCATAGCTATTGAAATATTCAACAATGGAGATCTGCGGCGAAAGCTTATTACCAGAAAGAATTCGACTCTGCCACAGTTCTATGACTCCCAAAACATCCAGGCCAGCCTTTTCCGAGAAAAAATTGCCCGTATCAACATTCAAAAGGCCATCCATTATCTCCAGCACAGCGGTAAAATTGCCATCCTTGATGCCACTCATGTCAGTAAAAAAAGGAGGAGCCTTGTATCGGAACTCCTCTCCAATTATCCAATCCTGTTTATAGAATGCCTCAACAACGAACCTGATATTCTAGAGTCAAGTATCAACAAAAAGATGACTCTGCCGGAATTTCAGTCCCTGACAAGAGAAGAGGCCTATTCTCACTTTACAAAACGGATCCTATACTACGAAAGGATCTATGCCCCACTGGCCAACGAAAACAATTACATCAGGCTTGACTCCTTTAATAACCAAATCATAGACATCAAAATCAAAGAAAGTATTCCCTTTTTTGATCAGATAAGAGATCTCTTGCTGACTGACTCAGTCAACAATCTATATCTGATCCGTCATGGAGAGAGTGAAGACAACCTTGAAAATCGGATTGGCGGTGATGCATCACTGACTACGGCAGGTCTAAAACAGGCCGGCAAGTTAGGAAAACATTTCCAAGATGTTCCCTTGCCTTACATCTTTTGCAGTCAGAAAAAAAGGACATGCCAGACAGCCGAGCCTATTCAGACCAGCCAGGATATAAACTGTCAAGTCATCCCTTTACCTGAATTCAATGAGATAGATGCCGGGGTCTGTGAAGAGATGACCTACCAAGAGATACAAGACAAGTATCCAGAAATCTCCTCTGCCAGGGCCAAAGACAAATACAACTACATCTACCCCCAGGGCGAGGGATATGTAACCATGCATTCCAGGATCAACAAGGGAATCAAAAAAGCAATCTATCTAAGTGGAAATGCGGACAATATCATGATCATTGGACACAGGGCGGTCAACAGAATGATCCTGGCCCACTTTCTCTATCGCCGGCCTGAGGATGTACCCTACATTTATATACCACTAAACAAATTCTATCACATTGTCTCTACCCAACACAAAAAACTATTTGAAATGTGTTCCTGGTAAAAAAGTTTCGACCTTAAACGGACAACGGTAAACGTCCCTTCATGTTGAAGATGTTGACTGTTCACCGAAGACAATTTCTCTTCAAGACCTGGTCCACTTTATTGATCACATTATCAACAGTCAGGCCAAAGTACTCAAACAGGTCCTTTCCAGGGGCTGATTCTCCAAATCTATCTATGCCGATGATCTCTCCTGCCCATCCGGCATACTTATACCATAAATCAGGACTTCCGGCCTCAACAACCACCCTTGAAACTACCTCTTCAGGTAGCACCTTGGACCGATAATCCTTATCCTGAGACTCAAAGACCTCAACACTGGGCATAGAAACCACCCTGACCCGTATACCTCTGTCTTGAAGTGACTTAGCTGCCTCGACTGCCAAGTAGACCTCTGATCCAGTGGCAATTATGATCGCTTCCAGAGGTGAATCCCCATCTAAAATTACATAGCCACCACGGGAAACATCCCTCAAAGCATCTTTGGTCCTTCTTTGATATGGCAGTTTCTGTCTTGATAACAACAGGGAACTAGGCCCGCTGGTTCGCTCTATGGCATCCTTCCATGCCGCTGCTGTTTCCACCGCATCACAGGGACGCCAGACCGTCATATTTGGGATAAGCCTTAAGGAAGAGGCCTGCTCAACCGGCTGATGCGTAGGACCATCCTCCCCGACCCCTATAGAATCATGGCTTAGGACAAACACCCCTCTAATTCCCATCAGTGCGGCCATACGCATGGCACTGCGGGCATAATCAGAAAAGACCAAAAAGGTACCCCCATAAGGGATAAGTCCCTTGTGCAAGCCGATACCATTCATAATAGACGCCATTGAAAACTCACGAACCCCATAGTAGAGATAATTCCCGGCCCAGGAATCTTTTTTTACTTGTCTTGATCCGGACCACAAAGTCTGATTGGAACCGCTCAAATCGGCAGATCCACCAAACAACTCCGGCAATAAAGGGCCAATTTCCTCCAAAACCTGTTTCGAGGCCTTCCTAGTAGCAATATCTTCCTCTTTATCCGAAAGTGTTTGAATAACCCCTATTGCGCTTTGAGAAAAATCTTCAGGCAAAGAAGCGGACAATCTCCTCTGATACTCATTTGCCAAGTCAGGGAAGTCATTTTGATAGGCCACAAAAGTATCCTGCCATTCTTTCTGCAGCTGTTCTCCCCTTACTCGGGCATCCCAAGCCTCATATATATCTCGGGGAATATGAAAAGGGTCATTGGGCCAATCAAGATTTTTGCGCACTGCAGCAACTTCCTCTTCACCCAGAGGCGCACCATGGGTCTTGTTACTTCCGACCATATTAGGGGCCCCATAAGCTATGTCTGTTTGAAAGCAGATCAGGCTAGGCTTATCATCATTTTCCCTTGCCTCTTCAATAGCCTTGGAAATAGCCTCTGGATCATGTCCATCTACTTCTGGTATAACCTGCCAACCATAGGCCTGATAACGCTTGGCTGTATCCTCTGAGAACCAATCATCGACCTGACCATCTATAGAGATACCGTTATCATCATAAAGGGCGATAAGTTTACCCAGACCCAAGGTACCGGCAAGACTACTGGCCTCATGGGTAATACCCTCCATCAAACAACCATCACCAACTATAACATATGTCCAATGATCAACTATATTATAACCGGGTCTATTAAATTTATTAGCCAGAATCTTTTCAGCCATGGCCATACCAACTGCATTGGCCAAACCCTGCCCCAAAGGACCTGTGGTTGTCTCCACACCCAGGGCCAGATTGTACTCCGGATGACCGGGGGTCTTGGAATGCAGCTGTCTAAAATCCTTGAGGTCCTCAATTGTCAATTCATAACCAGATAAGTACAATAGGGAATAAATAAGCATTGAAGCATGCCCGTTGGAAAGAACAAAACGGTCTCTATTCGACCAAAAAGGGTCTGCTGGATTATGACTTAGGAAATCATTCCACAAGACCTCAGCAACATCAGCCAGCCCCATAGGGGCACCTGGATGTCCTGAATTTGCCTTTTGGACTGCATCCATACTCAATACACGAACTGCATTGGCTCTTTCCCGGCGAGAAGGCATAATTCCTCCTAATAACTATAATTTTAAATCTAGATATAATCCGCAAAAGTGTTTTCAAAAAGCTTGTCAAGAATTTTAAAAGGATATAAAAGAGTTGTCTCAAGGGATATTGAAAATATGCAGGTAAAAAAATAGAGCTGTGCAATTGCTATATTAGCTACTTTACGTTGACCGTTAACTAATAACGGCTCCAATTTTGGCAAAACCAAAATTGGAGCACTATTGTTTATGAAATCTGAACATATTATATCCTTTTAATCGGAATAGTATTTGATGAGGGGGTTCAAAATGTCCAAGTTAGATACGGGCAATTTCTTATACCCCCTGAATCAGTCTTTAAAAAAACCACTGCTCTTTCCCATAATGGGACTTGTCCTTGGAGTCAATCGTTTTTTAAAATCAATAAATAAGACCAGGATCGATCATACTATATTTGCTACAGCATTACAGATACCTATCAGGAGTATCCTATGAGTCACAAAGATTTCATCCTTGCCCCATCACTTTTATCCTCAGACTTCGGCCGAATTTACGAGGAGCTGAAAGCCTTGGAGGAAGCCGGCCTTTCCTGGATACATTGGGATGTCATGGACGGCAATTTTGTACCCAACATCAGCCTTGGGCCGCCTGTTATTGCCAAATGTCGCCCGTATTCTAGACTGTTCTTTGATGTCCATCTCATGATCGAAAATCCTAACCGTTATATACAACAGTTTGCCGATTCAGGAGCGGATCTTATCTCAATCCATGCCGAAGCGACCAGACACCTGGAATCAGCTGTCAGTTATATTTCAAGCTTAGGTGTCAGGTCAGCGGTCGCCCTAAATCCACATACCCCTTTATCTCAAATAGAATATCTTTTACCCCAGTTGGACATGGTCTTGATCATGAGCGTCAACCCTGGCTTTGGAGGACAGAAGTTTATTCCCTTCACTCTGACAAAGATATATGATCTGAAAAAACTGATAGAGAAACATCAAATCAATACTGACATTCAGGTCGATGGGGGGGTAGACCTCAATAATGCCGGAAAGATAGTCCAGGCCGGAGCAAATATTCTTGTCTCCGGCTCTTCTTTTTTCCATCACCCCCCTTACCTAGATCGGTATCAAGACTTCCAAAAAGTAATAGACAGTTATCGATAACTCCTCTATAAAGGTATATTTTGCAAGGACATTGGTAACATTAACTTTAGTTACTTCCCATCTTCAACTAATGCAAACAAAAGGAGGCAATTATGACCAAAATTGGTTTATTCCGCTGTCCCCAAAACGAAGAAAAATGTCCGCTTACCAATTGTTTTCTCTCTTTACAAGAGCAAAAACAGGGCTTTTCCAGATATGAATATCCCAAACTTGCCGGCGTCTTCACCCTCAGGGAATCAATAGAAGACAATTTGGCCCTGGCTAAGATCCTTAAATCCAAAGGTGTAGATGTCATCCATTTTGTAACTTGTTCTTTTAGCCATAAGGATGAAGGGAAAAACTGGTATCTGGGCAATGGTTTTTTTGACAATGTTGATCATATTGCTCAAAAAATTGCCGAAGAAATCGGGATTCCTTGTATCAAAGGGACAGCCCATCTCCCTGAAAACTATTCTGTCGAAGTCTTTAAATAAACGAAGAATGAAAAAAACGGCTAAACATTTACCAACATTTTTATTTCTTCGGTCAACGGTTCACGGACGACGTTCTTTTCATGTCAAGTATGTTGACAAACCATCTACTGCTGTTTATTAATAAAAGATAAAATATCAATCAAACAACTATAGTTTAGCAAGGAGGAACTCATGCCAGTTGAAAAAATGAAAGAAAGTTATGCTGATGTCGTCAATAATGTTGAGGAAGGTTGGAAATCATACTTGAACAAACTAGATGATTCCCTGACAAAACTGGAAAAACATATTACCGATACTGGTAAAAAAACCGACTATTGCACCGAAGATTGGTGTTTGGCTACAGAAAATGTCCTTCAGGATCTTTTTCACACTCTCTTCACCCTACATGTTCCTAAAACAGCTTCAAAAGAGGACGATCATAGACTTGCCCAGCTTAGACAAAGGGCCCAAAATCTATATGGCCAGTTCAAAACTGTTTCTGGATATGCCCCGGCTGGTATTTAACATCTACTGATATCCCCCGGATTAGCCCGGGGGATTACTTTGTCGGTTGTTTTTTTCTCCTTATTGTCCTTAGCTCCTCCACAAGCCCTCTTTTGTGAGACCAAACAGGGGCTAGGCTATAAAAGTGAGATTATTCTTTGCAACAACAAATTGATGAAGCCCTAGCAAATGAGAAGACAGACAAGCCTCTTTTGGGCTGGATTTGCTCATATACACCTGAAGAAATCATCGCAGCAGCAGGTTTTATCCCCTGCCGATTGAATAGTCTGGCCCAACCTCCAGCCGGACCGACCAGCTCTTCTGTCCTTCCCCCAAACTTTTGCCCCTTCGTTCGACGACTTTTTGATTTGGCATATTCCGGACAATTTAAGGACATCTATGGTTTGGTTGCAGTTTACTCTTGCGATCCAATGCGGCGATTGACCGATGCCTGGTCCCTATACTTAAACCCAGGATTTTTGCACAGAATTGATGTCCCCAGAAGACAAGACCACCATGCTGAAGAGTATTTTCTGGCTCAAATCAAATCACTTAAAAAGGCTTTGGAAGCGGAAAGGGGACAAAAGATAACCGAGGATGACCTATCTCAGTCAATTAAGACCTTGAATACTACCCGAAGCCTGATACAGTTCATCACAGACAAAAGGAATCAGTCACCTTATATTATCAAGGCCAGGGACTTCCTTAGCCTTATCCAAAAGGTCCAATATTTAGAAAAATGTCAAGCCAATGCCTTATTACAAAATACTCTTCAGGAACTTGATCAGCTTCAGATTAGCTCCCCTTCTAAGGATGACTCAAAACCACGCATCCTTGTTAGCGGTAACATTATTGAAGACCCGGATTTCTTGGATTTGATTGAACAAAATGGCAGCTATGTTGTAGCTGATACTGTCTGTAACTATACAAGACAATATTTTGGTCTAATTGAAACAACTATGGATCCATGCCGGGCCATTGCCAGAAGGTACCTGAATCGGCCGGAATGTTTCCGTATGACCAATGTTCATAACCGGATGCAAGAGATAGTCTTCAAGGCTAAAGAGAGCAGGTGTCACGGTGTCATATACTATTGCCTTAAATTCTGCGACCTTTGTCAATCCGATATTCCCCACCTTTCCAGTATATTACGAGATGAAGGCATACCTCTTTTGATAATAGAACGGGAAAGTCTGACCGAGGGGACTGAACAGGTACGGACAAGGATTGAGGCCTTCTTGGAAATGCTAAGAACCGGGACTTTTTCAAGCAAGATATGAACTTTTATTTACAACGCTTTTTGACCAAATGCCTCCTGCAAGGCCATCTACTCAAAAATTTGGGCTGGCAAAGACGTAATCTCCCTGTACTTCAGAGGATCCAGCTAAAAACTGTCCAAATGCTCTTCCAGAGCTTTCAAAGGCAACAGTTACCTGTTTTAAACGGGTTTCTAGTTCCTTCAGAGCTTCTACATCTCTACGGCCTGGCTCCAATGTCTACGGAATATCTGGCCCCAATTCTGGCAGTTACGGATCGAAGCAGCCCTGCATTGGAATCGACTGAGAATCAGGGTTTTAGCCGAGATACCTGTTCCTTTCATCGAGCTACCCTTGGGGCGGCCTTACAAGGCATGCTGCCTCAATATTCCATTATAATCGCCACCTCTCATCTCTGTGACGGACAAAACAAGACCTTGGAAGAGCTCGCCCATCGTACCTCCTGTCCCTACCTCCTTCTCGACGTACCTCAAGAAATCTCCTCAGAGGCCATTGATTATCTGGCCAAGCAATTGCAGGAATTGGGACATAAGCTGGAGGATATGACCCAAATAAGACCCTCAGAACAGGATTGGCAACAAGTCTTTACTCTAAGTAACCAGACCAGACAACTCATGATAAAGGTCAACGAACTACGGAAAAACAGGCCATGTCCTTTATATGGAAAAGATGCCTTTAATTTGTCTCTTCTAAGTATGCTTATGTTGGGTACGCCTTTTCTGGCTAGCTGTTATCAGGATCTGATCCGGGAACTACAAGCCTATACCCCGGATCCGGAGTCTCCGGAAAGATACCGCATACTCTGGCTTCTGGCCTACCCTTACTTCAAGGGCAATTTTGTTGATTACATGGAGGATGTCCTCGGTATCAGGGCAATAGCTGATGAATTGAGCACTGTCTTCTGGTCACCACTAGACGTTAGTAATCCATATAGGAGTCTGGCCAGGAAGATGTTGGAAAATCCCAATCTGGGACCAGTAAGCAACCGAATCAATCTAATTAAGACCTTGGTTCATGAATACGAGGTTGACGGGGTCATTCACTATTCCCATTGGGGTTGTCGTCAGGGTTGCGGTGGTGTCCAACCGATAGCCGATACCCTTAACCAGCTAGATATCCCTTTTATGGAACTCCATGGGGATTGCATTGACCCGCGTCAAGAGAGTTCCGGTCAGACCAGGACCCGTCTAGAAGGCTTTCGGGAACTCATGTCTCAAAGCAGAGCTGCTAAGAAAAAACATCTTACCCACCACAAGGAAGACCTGTTCCTGGGTATTGATATAGGTTCAATGACCTGCAAGGCCGTACTGGTCAATGGGCAGGGACAAATGATTGCCCATCAGCTGCTTCTGACCGGAGGCAGCAATAGACAGACCTTAAACAAACTAAATCAGGAGATCTTTCCCAATAAGGGACAAACAAAACGGATCAAAGGCTGCGTGGCCACTGGTTATGGGCGATCGATCGTTGACTTTGCCGATGAACAATTAACTGAAATCTCTTGCCATGCCAGGGGGATAGCCTCACAAATCAAAGGGACACGTACGATTATTGATATTGGAGGTCAAGACACCAAAGCAATCGCTGTTAACAGCTCAGGGCAGGTTCAGAAATTTGTCATGAATGACAAGTGCGCTGCAGGAACTGGTCGCTTTTTGGAGATGATGGCCAGGACCCTGGAAGTGGATCTGAACGATTTAGGACCAATGGCCTTACAAGCCAAAAAAACAGCCCCTATTTCCTCCCTATGCACTGTCTTTGCTGAAAGCGAAGTCATCTCTTTGATTGCTGAAGAGACACCTGTCGAGCTAATAGCCCGGGGTGTCTGTTCAAGTGTGGCCCAAAGGACCCTGAGCATGCTGGAGAGAGTTGGCAAAGAACAGAAGATCGCCATGACCGGTGGAGTGGCCAAAAACCTTGGTGTGGTAAAAGAATTGGAAAGGCTTTTGAAGACTACATTGGAAATACCACAAGAACCCCAAATAATCGGCGCCCTTGGTGCTGCCTTGTTAGCCAGAGATTCTGTTCAATGAAAGAGCTGACGTGCACCGTTAACCGTTGACCGAAGAAATAAGAAAAACAAAGGTATTTACTATTTTTCTCACGGTAGATTACTTTCGATATTTGTTTCCCATTCTTCGGTAGGCAGTCAACGGTTCACGGTCCACATTCTTTATATGTCAATCTTCAGGACCATGTATCTCCTCATCCTTATTTAGGGAATCAGTCCTTTTCCGTCTGGCCACTCCAAAGACATAACCTACCAGAAGGACAGGAAATAAGGCCATACCTTGAGAAAATTTTCCCTGGAAAAAGCATATTATGCTATGCCCCAGAATCAAGACAACAATTACAAGGACAATTACAGCTCCGATCCTCTTTTTCATCTTACCTGCTTTACAGTTTGAGATTTCAATTCACTATCCACATCTGCTTCCCAGATTTAGTGCTTTAATGACTTGGACAGCACATTAGAAGAAAGTTTATGAATATACAAGTCGTTGTTGGTCTTTTTACTGTACTGATGTTCAATCTTTTTGGCTTCAGCCCTGGTCTTGGCTACAGCAATGTACACCAAATGCAATGGTCCTTTTTCTGGGTCAGCATATAGGACTCTTCGAGCCGGAAAAGCCTTTTTTTGCAGTTTTCCCTGAAATCCGAGAGCATTCTCTAAATTCTTAAAGGCCCCTGTCTGGAGCAGAAATATAGGCTCAGGTTCTGCCATTTCAATAATAAACTGTTGTCCTTTCCAGACCTTCTCTTGACAGGCAATGTGTATAGACCAAAGTCCAGGAATAAGTTCCCATGATTGAGTAAACTCCCAACCTGCATAGACTATCTGACCCAACCTGGGGTACATATCCCACTGATCAAGACAAGAGACCTCTTTTGTCTTTGAATTCCTAAATGGAGGATGCCGGACAAAGACTTTTACAGGCACCTTTTTCCCAGAAGGGGAGCCTATGAGTTTGAATTTTACTCCAAATCTTGTCCCCAGACCGGACTTAATGACTTTGGTCTCTTCAATAAGTTTTAGGTCGGTTACCAATGCCAGACTGCCTGTTGTCGAAAAAGGGACTTCAACATTCGAATCTGTTCTAGCCCTATATCTGCCATAAGAAACAATAGAGATATCTTCCACTGTAAAGGCGTAAGCTGTATAAGAAAACACGATAAACAATAAACCGAAAAGAAACACCTTTATAAAAACGATAAAATATTGGCAATAAGACCTTCTAAACATATCAAGACCCATTCAAAACTTGACTTGATTTATGCTCATTTATCAGTTAAGCTCTCTAAAGAAATTTTATGATATTAGTCTATTATGGCTTCTGGTAAACAAAGTATTTTTCTTAAGAGACATAGTGGTTATCAATGACTCCCAAAGGTTCAGATCCCAATCACGACCAAATACCTGACTATGTTCTGGACTTCTTGTTGGATATTGCTTTACAGGTCTTGGGAGGTCAGAGCGGTTCGGTAATGCTCTCAGACTCGACAAATTATTTGACAATACGCAGCTCTAAAAGATTAAAACAGGAAATTATTGATAAAGCCAAAGTCAGATTAGGTTCCGGCGTCTCTGGCAAAGTTGCCTTTCATGGGCGACCTGTCTATATCCATGGAGGGCAAGGCAATAAAGACTTAAATATATCCCCTGACGAATTAACAACCTCAAGACAAGAAACCGCCTATATTGCCCCCATCCAAATCGACAACACTATACTTGGAACTGTCAATATTAATCATGTCCATCCTGATCTACAAAATGATCCCAATAGAGAATATCTGATCAAGAACATCATTGAGAGTTTTACCCAATTTTTGAGACAGAGACACTTCTCTACTTTAGAATCAGAGGCTCCTTCAGAGATCTATGTAGCCAACCTATTTCGAGAACATGAGGCCTTAAGGCAGTTCCGCATCCTGTTCGATTATCTCTTTCATGTCATTACCGAACTCTTTAATATCCCCCAAAAAGGGCTGTTCCTGGTCAAAAACCTGGACTCTGGATTTCTGGATCTAGTTCTGGGATACGGGTTTCAAGCCCATGGCTATACAAAATTTTATCAACATATGATCGACAACCTTAAGGATTCAAATTTTTTATCAACTCAGGAAGTAACTATTTTCAATCGTCAGGATATCAACTGGTTACCAGAGGAGCTAATCCAGGAATCCTTTTGCCTTTGCCTGCCCATGACCTATAAGAGTCGAATCTCATGCTACCTCTTACTCTTTACTGAACAATACCCTAATATTGCAGATATTGATAACCATGTCCTTAAAACTATCTGTAGACAGGCTGCAGTCAGCATTGAAGACTCAAATATTGCTCTAAAATTTCGTGAGATAACATTTACTGACAGTCTTACCGGAACATACAATTACGGCCTGTGGTGGAGGCGTTTATCAGAAGAGATCAACCGGGCCAAAAGACACGGTATAGAGGAACTGGCTATAGTTGTCTTTGATATTGACCACTTTGATGCCTTGAACAAGAGTTGCGGCTACTTTATCGGCGATAACCTCCTATCTCATATTGCTGATCGGATAAGAAAATGTATTCGAAAAGAGGATATTGTCGGTCGTATTGGAGGTGACGAGTTTGGACTCATCCTGCCTCAGACAAGTAAGCCAGACGCTTTCATGGTCACTGAGAGGATTCTGAGCTCAATTAAGGCCATACCCGAAGAAATGCATATATCCTCAGATAACCAACTCGCTTTGAGTGGTGGTATGAGTACATACCCATATGATGCAGAATCACCTCAGACCTTGCTTGAAAAAGCAAAAACTGCCCTTGTTTCAGCCAAAATACTGGGAGGCAACCGGGTTCAATCCTATGAATACCAGGAAGAATAAAAGCTCTCTGTTCTATCTCCATAGTATCAAAGGCTCTTTGACTATTTTACTTGCTGACGCAATCCTGATTCTGATCATAAACGGAGTCCTTTTACAACCCAGCCCCTTATCTATAAATCCTGAACCATTCTCTTACCATTACTTCTTCTTGTTTATTCTTTTTCTATTATCTGCCATCTTAATTACCTTCAGCATCAACCAACTCTATACAGTGTCCGAATCCACAACACCCTTCTCCCTGGCCAAGAAAATCTGTCTCTCCTTTTTCATAACCTGTCTTAGCGTATTTACCTTTGGTTATTTCTCACCTCACTTCCACAACCTAAATTGGAGCCTTATTCCTGCCTTGCTGACTACCTTTATTTGTCTTTTTATCTTCAGGTATTTCTTACTCTTTAACTGCCCAAAGAACCGATCCAGGGTCCTAATCCTTGGGGCCAACGAACTATCCAAAAAAATAATTGAAGTAAACCAAAAAAGACGCTTTAAACCCTATGAGATTATTGGTCTAACAAGTACCAATGCCCAAATGGTCAATACCTCATTCCATGGTACCCCAGTACTTGGATTCATAGATGATCTAGATTCCATAGTCAAGCAATACCGACCAGATTGCATTGTAGTTGCCCTAAGGAATAGACGGGGTAAGCTACCAGTGAGAATACTTTTGCAAATAAAGACTTCCGGGATTCGAATCATGGAGTGTACTACATTTTATGAACAAATTACTCAAAAGATCGTGGTGGATGAGTTCCTTAAACCCAGCTGGTTTATATTTGAGGAGGGATTCAGCAGCTCCCCGATCTACAAATCGATTAAACGAATCCAGGGTTTTTTTATTTCTATGATCCTACTTGTAATCCTCTCACCTTTCCTGGCCTGTATAGCTTTGGCCATAAAACTCGACTCCCGTGGACCAATCTTTTATATACAGCAAAGAATCGGGCTAAATGGAGAAATATTCAAGCTTATCAAATTTAGATCCATGTATCATCAAACAGAAGAATCGTCCCAAGCTCAGTTCACAACCAAGAATGATCCCAGGATTACCAGGGTCGGCAGGTTGATTCGTAAAATCCGGTTTGATGAAGCCCCGCAACTATTAAATATCCTTAAAGGTGATATGGACCTGATAGGACCAAGACCTGAACAAACTCTATTTGTCAATCACTTACAGTCCATAATCCCCTATTACAATTTACGCCATTCCGTCCGTCCCGGTTTAACCGGCTGGGCTCAGGTCCAATACAGATATGGGGATTCCATCCAAGCTGCCCAGGAAAAATTGCACTATGACTTATACTATGTCAAAAACTATTCCTGGACACTAGATATTTTAATTGCCTTTTTGACCCTTCGTGAGATCCTAGCCTGCAAAGGGAGATAGTCCAATACCCCCTTTGTATTACAAGTCTTTTCCTTTCCTGTAATTCAAATTACATAAGCCGTAATTCAAACCCTTATTTATTTACTTGACATTATTATTAGTAATCATTATTATTGTCTTTATAAGTCTATCATGAATTATTTCAATAGGACTATTAATTTAATTAACTATGGCATTTATTTTGCTATATTACGATTAGATAATCTTGATTCTTATTTATTAAATTAAATAAGCTGATAAAGCCAAACCTGTCGTGAGACAGGGACGGAAAGCCACGGATCTCTCTTGAGACAGCCGGGTTGCCAGCATGAATCAAAATCAT